>JBDTAN010000156.1:0-4799 GCA_039924585.1 Chitinophagaceae bacterium
TAGAATGCCGCCCTGTCACGGCGGAGGTCGCGAGTTCGAGTCTCGTCCGGTCCGCAAAAGCCTCACATAAGTGAGGTTTTTTTGTTTATGGCCTTTTTGTATGTGACAAAAGTCAATGTCGAAAAGAGGTACTAATTGTAAACATACATATAATCAGGAGATCTTTTTCTGAATCAGTTTATGCTCATACGCATATTTTATTAGCCCGATAACACTGCCTGTTTTAGTTTTCCTGAAAATATTTTTACGATGTGTTTCTACGGTTCTTTCGCTGATGAATAAAGTATCTGCAATTTCTTTATTAGACATTTCATCTTCAATCAATCCAATGATCTCTATTTCTCTTGCAGTAAGGTGCGCCTCTTCATTTTGTTTTTTTACATGGCTGAATTTATCCAGCTCATTTAAAATTTCATCACTGAAATAAATGCCGCCTCCGGCAATTTTATGCAAGGCTTCCACCAGGTCTTTTTTACCAATATTTTTTAATACATAACCTGCAATGTCAGCATCTTTAATCATTTCATTTACAGTAGTTCCCTGTCCACTCATACTCAGTGCAAGTATTTTTATTTGCGGAAATTTTTCTTTGACTTTTTTAGCTAATTCCTGGCCATTCATGTGCGGCATCATGATGTCTGTTAGTAGAATGTCAACCGAAATTTTTGACAATAATTCAAGCATTTCAACCGAAGATGTAGTACATACTTCTATTGAAAAATCTTGTTCATTTTCAAGTAAGGATTTGATGCCATCAATGACGATCTGGTGATCATCAACAATAGCAATTTTGATTTTTGGGGGTTTCATTTGATTGGATTTTTCTGAAAATTAAGCATTTTATTCAATAGGTACGTAAATCGCTACCAAAGTGCCTTTTCCGGGCGTGCTATTCCATTCCACTTTGCCTTTAAGATAACTAATCCGGCGCATAATATTTTTTAAACCAATGCCGCCAAATTCATTCAATTCATTTGTATTAAAACCGACACCATTGTCTTCAATTGTAGCATTAATTCCATCTTCATCTTTTAAAATGGATATATCCAAATGCGTTGCCTGTGCATGTTTCAGCACATTGTTGACACATTCCTGTACTATCCTGTACAACACTGATTTAATGTTTGAATCTAAACTCCCATCCAATCCATCTGTATGTAAATGGATATCTATACCTTTTACATTGATCCGGTCTATGAATTTTTTTAATGCCTCCGGCAGCCCGCTTGCCATTAACGCATTGGGCATCATATTATGCGAAACTGTACGCACTTCCCGGCAACTTTCATCAATGAGACTGACTATTTTTTCATAATTATGCTTTTGTTTTTCAGATGGAAAACTGATTTCATTTTCAAGAGCAGATAGATTCATTTTTGCCGCACTCATCATTTGCCCAATGCCATCATGTAAATCTCCTGCGATTCTTTTTCGCTCATTTTCTTCTGCTTCAATTACCGCATTGGTAGCAAGCGCCTGTTGCGTAATGATTGTTGACTGAAGTTTGGATTGCTGTTTCAAAGTGTACCGCCTGTACCAGGAAAAAACCAGGGCTGTAAGTAAAATAATAAAAATTATAAATCCTGTGATCCAGTAATTGCGTTTGGTAATTTCAAATTGCTGTTGCTGTATCTGCTTTTCCTTTTCTGCAGTTTCATATTTAGCAGACAATTCTTCTACCTGCTTTGCTGAAGATATTTTATAAATAGAGTCTTTTAAAGCAGTCGATTTTTTGAAATATGCGAGCGCCTGCTGCGGTTCATTTTTTGCTGTGGCAATTGCAGAAAGTTCTTTATAATTGACCATCATTAAATCAGTGAAATTTCTTGGTGCAATCAATTCAATGCTTATTAAATAACTAGCCTCTGCTTTGTCATATTTTTTTTCTGCAAAATACATGGCACCAATATCCGTATAACTCAAAGCTATACTGAACGTGTCTTTCAGCTTTTCACGAATGGCGAGTGCCTCTAAATTATTCTTTTCTGCCTCCTGAAATTTTTCCTGGGTTACATATACGTTGGCCAAAAAATTTAAAGCATATGAGATACCCAATTGATCATTGAGTTCTTTGCAAATTTCTAAAGAAGCATTATAATTTTTAATGGCAGCATCATAGTTTTTTTCGTATTCATATACTACGCCACTTTCATTATAAATGGTGGAAATTCCCTGACGGTTTTTTAGCCTCACAAAAATATCCATTGCCTTATCATAAAACTGGTGTGCTCTTTCGTAGTTGCCGGTCTTGCGAAATAATTTTGCCAAACCATTATAAGTATTGGCCAGTTCAGTGTATGCATTTTTTCTTTCCAGCATTTCCACAGACCTGTAATAATAACTTGCAGTGCTGTCGTAAACGCCTTTGAAATAATAAGATATGGCCAGGTTTTGATAAAATTTACCAATGGCTAAACTGTCCTTTAAAGATTCTGCAATTGCCAGGCCTTTTTTGGCATAAATAAGATTATCATCAAAATTGTCCTGCATAAAAGATAAATGATAATAGGCATCCAGTAATTTCTTTGGATTTTTTGTGGCTTGCGTGATAGCAAAAAGACTATCCCTTGCGGATTGCTGTGCCATCGCAGTTTGAAAGAAAAATAAAACAATGAAAGTAAGTAAGCAATAGTTTCTCATGTCAATTGGTTCAGCACATCATTCATTGAAAATACCCCTTTTTTATGTTGTATAAATTCGGCTGCAACCAACGCCCCGCTTGCAAAGCCTTTGCGGTTAAATGCATTATGTTGAATAGTTATTTCATCATTCCCCGAAAAATATTTGACAACATGTATGCCCGCAATTTCATCTTCTCTTTTACTGATAACAGGCAAAACATTTTTTTCTGCACTATCTGTATTCACCCATTTATCTTTACCTGGAATTGCACGTATAATTTGATTGGCCAGTGTAATGGCTGTTCCGCTGGGTGCATCTTTTTTGTGCACGTGATGAACTTCTTCAATGAGTACATCATATTCTTTTCTTTCTTTCATTATACCCGCAAGGAAATCATTTAATTCAAAAAAAAGATTTACACCAATGCTGAAATTACTGGCATATAAAAATCCGCCATTTTTTTGTTTGCATGAATCAATTACTTCGGCCCAATGTTCCAACCAACCGGTCGTTCCGCAAATAACCGGCACACCTGCATCAAAACAAACTATAATATTTTTAACGGCTATGGAAGGGTTTGAAAATTCAATGCATACATCAGCTTGCTGTAAATTTTCCGCAGTCATTTGATCCGCGTTTGATGAATGAATTTTCAAAACAATCTCATGGCCTTTTGCTTTTGCCATCTCTTCAATGGCTTTACCCATTTTGCCATAACCAGCTAAAGCTATCTTCATAATTGATTTTCAAAAGTAATATTAAGATTTTTTTTTAAGACAAAGAAGAAGTAGTAAAAAAAGCTATTTCGTTGCAGGATTTTTAAAATTAAAAACAATACCAAATCCGGCTGTTTTTAATAAAGGATTGAAATCGGGCCGTATATCCATACTCAGGTTATCACTTACATCAAAATGCTTCAAATTCGCGAAAACAGTGGCATCGGCGACATTCAGGCCCCAAATTATAATAAACCATAACGTAGAATAATCACGGTCTTTCCGAAACTGGTTTCGGTAAAATTGTAAACTGGTTGGATTACTGATAAGGCCTTGCAATTTTGGGTCAATAGTGCCAAACATCGCCGTATCATTATTTACAACAATATTATAAGCGTCCCTTGTTTTTTTATACCATTTATTGTTGTACAAATAAGTTGCTGTAGGAATAGCTATTGCTCCATACACTATTGGAATTTTCCAATATTCTTTATTATAAGCCTGGCCCCAACCTGGTAAAATTGCAGAACGCAATGTTGCTTTTCGCGGATCATGTTTTTGCAGGAAAGCTATTTTGTTTTTTTCTTTCAGGGAAAGGGTATCCTGTTTTTCAATGATGGTCGTATCGGCTGAAACTTTTAAACTGTCCGTGTTTTGAGCTTTCACTAAAAAGCTGCAGGCAAGAAAAATGACACATAATATATAATTTTTTTTTGCCATTCTTTAATCTACCTGCACCTGCATCAGGTCAAGGATTTTATTCAATTCTTCCAGTGAAAAAAAGTCAATACGAATACTGCCTGTACCTTTCGTTGCATGATGCGCTAAATTTACTTTCGTTGAAAAATGTGCAGCTAAAGTATCTTCAAGCCTTTTATATACGGGCGATAATTTATTTTTGCCAGCCGATTTTTTGGTTGATTTCTCTTTAAATAAATTGCGCACCAATTCTTCCGTTTGCCGCACACTTAATAGCTTATTTTTTACTTCATTGAAAATAAATAACTGGTGGTCAATGGTATCAATATTTATTAATGCACGTGCATGGCCCATGCTGATCATTCCATTGCGCACAGCGAGTTGAATTTCCGGGGGCAATTTTAAAAGACGAAGATAATTTGTCACTGTGCTTCTTTCTTTGCCCATCCTTTCTGCAACCTGTTCCTGCGTATAATGAATTTCGTCCATCATGCGTTTATAGCTCAGGGAAATTTCTATGGCATTCAGGTCTTCTCTTTGCAGGTTTTCCAATAAAGCCAATTCGAGTAATTGTATATCATTTGCCTGTCGAATATAAGCCGGAATTTCTGTAAGCCCGGCGAGCTTAGCCGCACGTAGTCTGCGTTCCCCGGCAATCAACTGGTACCGTCCGTTAGCAGTTTTAGAAACCGTTAGTGGTTGAATAATGTCGTGCATACGAATAGAATCTGCCAATTCACGCAATGCCTGTTCATCAAAATT
>JBDTAN010000157.1:0-7435 GCA_039924585.1 Chitinophagaceae bacterium
AAAAAGAAGCCTCAAAATAGGAATAATTTTTAAATAGCAATACTTATTTTATCAAACGAGGTTACATTCGTTTTTTTTAAATGCAATTGGTATGAATATTTTGATCCTGGGATCGGGTGGACGAGAACATGCATTTGCCTGGAAAATCAGGCAAAGTAATTTATGTAAACAACTTTTTATTGCTCCTGGAAATGCAGGTACAGCGCAATGTGGAACGAATGTAGCTCTTTCAGTAAATGATTTTGAAGCACAAAAAAAGTTCTGCCTGCAACAGGACATTCATATGCTTGTTGTAGGTCCGGAAGAGCCATTGGTAAATGGCATTTACGATTTTTATACTAATGATGAGGCGCTCAAAAATATTATAGTTGTAGGCCCGTCTGCAAAGGGTGCACAATTGGAAGGCAGTAAAGATTTTTCAAAAAAATTTATGCAGCGGCATCAAATTCCAACAGCTTTCTATGCCTCCTTTGACGAATCATCTTTTGATGAAGGACTTGCATATATTGAGGCACATTCCATGCCTGTCGTTTTAAAAGCAGACGGCCTGGCTGCGGGCAAAGGCGTAGTAATTTGTGACAACCCCGAAGCAGCCAAAAATGTTTTCACGGAAATGATCCGGCACAGGCAATTTGGAAATGCCTCTGAAAAAGTGGTGGTAGAGCAATTTCTCGAAGGCGTGGAAGTTTCCATTTTTATATTAACCAACGGTAAGCAATACCGTGTAATCGGGCACGCAAAAGACTATAAACAAATCGGTGAAGGAAATAGCGGTGCGAATACTGGCGGCATGGGATGTGTTTCACCCGTGCCATTTATGGATGAAGTTTTTTTTGAAAAAATTCAATCGCGCATTATTGATCCTACAATCAAAGGCTTACAGGAAGAAGCAATAAATTACCATGGTTTTATATTTTTTGGTTTAATAAATGTGCAGGGTGAACCGTTTGTGATAGAATATAATTGCAGGATGGGTGATCCGGAAACGGAAGTAGTGTTACCACTTTTAAAAAATGACCTGGTTTCCCTTTTACGTGATATGCATGAAAATAATTTGGATAAAGTAAATATTGAATTTGATGAAAGAGCCTGTGCCACAGTAGTTGCGGTGAGCGGAGGTTACCCGGGTTCGTATCAAAAAAATAAGGAAATAAATAATTTACCTGCAAAAACAGGGGATGAAAGCATTATTTTTCATGCCGGAACTTTGGAAGAAAAAAATGGAAGTATTCGTACAAATGGTGGCCGTGTATTGGCAGTAACATCATTCGGAAATACAATTTCAGGGGCTGCGGAAAAATCAATTAAAATTTTATCTGCAATTCATTTTGAGGGAATGTATTTCAGGAAAGATATTGGTTTTGAATTTTTTTAAAATAATACGTGCAAGTATGAAGAAAAAAATTTACTTTCAGATTTTCCCGGTAATAGAAAATTCAATGTTGTTAATACTTGGCCAAACAAATCATGTGCATATATCTGCTTTGTTATTTCCAAATATTTCACACAACTTTGCCGGCATTAATTACACTTTAAGGAATCACAAAAATAATGGGCATATTTAATTTTTTTACACAGGAAATTGCAATGGATTTGGGCACTGCAAATACCTTAATTATTCATAATGATGAAATAGTGGTGAATGAGCCATCAATCGTTGCATTAAACAGGAACAATCCAAAAGAAGTTATTGCTGTAGGAAAACGTGCATTATTAATGCATGAAAAAACACATGAAAGTATTCGAACTGTTCGTCCATTAAAAGATGGTGTAATCGCAGATTTTAATGCTGCCGAACTGATGATAAGGGAAATGATCAAAATGATTTATCCCAAGCGGCCATTATTTCCGCCAACCTGGAGAATGATGATATGTATTCCATCCAGCATTACCGAAGTGGAAAAAAGAGCGGTTCGGGATAGTGCAGAACAAGCGGGCGCTAAAGAAGTATATCTGTTACATGAACCAATGGCAGCTGCAATAGGTATTGGCATTGATGTAGAAGAACCCGTTGGAAATATGATCATTGATATTGGAGGAGGAACTACAGGAATAACAGTTATCGCACTTGCAGGTATAGTTTGTGATCAATCCATCCGTATTGCCGGCGATGAATTTACGGCTGACATTATGGAAGCTTTACGCCGCTATCATAGTTTGTTGATTGGAGAAAGAACAGCAGAACAAATAAAAATTCAAATTGGCGCAGCTATGAAAGACCTGGAAGATCCGCCCGAAGATTTGCCGGTAAATGGAAGGGATTTGGTAACTGGTATTCCTAAACAAATCATGGTAAGCTACCAGGAAATTGCTGAAGCCCTGGATAAATCCATTTTCAAAATAGAAGAAGCGATTTTAAAAGCACTTGAAACTACACCTCCTGAATTAGCCGGTGACATTTACCGGAGGGGTATTTATATTACCGGCGGTGGTGCATTATTACGCGGTTTAGATAAACGATTGAGTCAAAAAATAAAATTACCCGTTCACATTGCGGATGATCCTTTGAAAAGTGTTGTTCGGGGAACTGGTATGGCATTAAAAAATTACCAGCGTTATCCATTTGTGATGCGTTAAAGGATTCTTCAAAGAATCCTGGTATTTTTATGACTTGAAATAGGTATTTCCAGGATTTATTTAACCATCTATGCGCAATATTTTTCTTTTCATAAAAAGGTTTTTTGTTTTTTTTATCTTCCTGGTTTTACAGGTTATTTCTATCTCTATTTTGGTTACATATAATAAAACCCACCAGGCTGTTTTTTCCGGAATTACCAATGAAATGACAGGCTGGTTTAGCAGCAAGTATAACGGTGTGGAATATTATTTTCGTCTGAAAAAAACGAACGAAGACCTGGCAGTCGAAAACAGCCGTTTACGTTCACTCCTGGCAACGCAACTGGATAATCCGGATTCTACAAAAATTTCAAGAATTGATTCACTGTTAAAAGATACGCTTGGAAGAGTGCGGAAATTTACTTTTTTACCTGCTAAAGTGGTGAATAATTCCGTGAACCAGGAAAATAATTATATCACACTATTCCGCGGTTTGAAGCAGGGTGTAAATACAAGCATGGCCGTTTGCGGTCCTGATGGTATTGTAGGCAGAGTCGTTTCTGTAAGTGATAATTACAGTATTGTAATGAGCCTGCTCAATCACAACAGTAAAGTCAGTGCTATGATGATGCATTCAAATTATACCGGAATCGTAGAGTGGGATGGAAGTGATCCGCAATATCTTGAAATGCATGGAATTCCTAAAAGTGCTCAAATAAAAATAGGTGATACAGTAGTAACCAGTAATTTATCCGGCAATTTTCCGGAAGGTTTAATAGTGGGTACGATTTCCGAAAATACCATTGACCAATCTACAGGATATTATAATTTAAAGTTGAAATCAGCTACAAATTTTCTCACCATTCAATATGCTTATTTAATAGAGAATTCTATGTGGACCGAACAAAAACAACTTGAAATAAAATCAGCTGTCAATCCATGAGTTCATTGCTAAAAAATATTATCCGGTTTATTTTATTTATTCTTTTACAAGCGTACGTCCTTGATAAAATTCCGCCCATGCAGGAATACATCAAACCCATTTTATATTTTTTATTTATTCTTTGGTTACCTTTTAATATTTCCCGTCCTGCATTATTAATTATTGCATTTATTTTTGGATTAAGCATGGATTATTTCAGTGGCACACCAGGCTTGCATGCTGCTCCCTGTGTATTGATCGCCTACCTCCGGCCTTTCATTTTAAATATTTTGCTGCCGCGTGAAATTTCCGGAACCAGTTATGCAGAACCAAGTATTAAGAGTATGGGCTTTGCTGCGTATGGCGTTTATATTCTCATTCTTACCTTCATCCATCACGTTTATCTTGTATTTATTGAATGGCTTCAATTTGGAGACTTTCTCTTTTTTATTGGGAAAGTAACCCTTACAACTGCATTAAGTTTACTATTAATCCTTATCACAGAAATGCTGTTTTACCGGAAGGCGAAATACAAAACAAATACTGCATAATATGTCACTGAATATTTCTTAAATTTAGTTTTTTTAAATACCTTTTTTAAGGTAACATGCAGCAACTTTGCATAAGATTTTCACTATAAAAATATTTCTACAAAATGCCGGTATATAACCAGTCCAGGAGCAGGATCATCCAAATTATCTTTTTGGGTGTTTTTCTTGTCATCATCGTGCAGCTGATGAACCTGCAACTTTTTTCTTCCGATTTTAAAATCATGGCAGAAAATAATGCACGTTACCGGAAAGTTCTTTATCCAAATCGCGGGATTATCTATGATAAAAAACACCGGGCTATTCTTGAAAATACAATCATGTATGACCTGATCGTAACCCCTTCAGAAACAAAAGGACTTGACACTGTACTATTATGCAATGTCCTGGGTATAGATACAGCCGAATACAGGAAAAAAATCATCACTGCAATTATAAAAAACAGTAGTTTTAAACCAAGCGTTTTCGCTCCATTGGTTAGTCCAGAAGTGTATGCACGGTTAAATGAAAATATGTATAAGTTCCCCGGGTTCCTGCTTACCGAAAGACCTATCCGCACTTACCCATATCATGTAGCAGCAGGTGTATTGGGTTATTTGGGAGAAGTAGATTCCGGTTTTTTACGCAAACATGATGGGGAAGGATATGAGCCTGGTGATTATGCCGGCATGACTGGACTGGAAAGGAGTTATGAAAAAGTTTTAATGGGTCAGCGTGGTATCCAGTATTTTATAAGGGACAATCGTAGCCGGCTACAAGGATCTTATGAAAATGGAAAATATGATACGCTTGCTGTAGCCGGTCGAAATTTATACACGAGTATGGATGTAGAATTACAACAACTTGCTGAAAAATTATTCAAGAATAAAATTGGCAGTGTCGTAGCAATAGATCCGAAAACAGGCGGTATCCTGGCTATGGCAACCAGCCCTACATATGATCCAAACGTATTATCAGGGGCTGCCCGCAGGAGTAATTTTGGAAGATTAATTATGGATACAGCCAGGCCTTTATTAAACAGAGCCATAAAAGGCCAATATCCTCCTGGTTCAACATTTAAACCAATGGGTGCTTTGATTGCACTGGACGAAGGGCTTATTACTCCATCTTATGGCTATCCTTGTTACGGCGGTTATTATGCATGCGGAAAAGAAGTAAAGTGTACCCATTCTGATCCGGGGCATGCGGCGAACCTCAGGTTGGCCCTGGCTCATTCATGTAATTCCTATTTTTCCCAGATATTCAGGATGGTCATTGATAATCCAAAATATAAATCTACTGCCCAGGGATATTTGGTTTGGAAAAAATATATGAATGATTTTGGAATGGGGGTTCGATCTGGTATTGATTTACCCAGTGAGGATAAAGGAAATATTCCGGATACCGCTCAATACAACAGGGACTTTGGAGGTTTTGCCAGGTGGAATAGCTGTAATATTCTTACACTGGGTATTGGCCAGGACAGAATGCTGGTTACGCCTTTGCAAATGGCGAATTTAATGGCAATCATTGCTAATAAGGGTTCGTATTTTGTGCCCCATTTTGTAGATAGTATAGAGAACCAGGAACCGGAAGATTCTATTTACCTGGACAAGTATAAAATCAGGCACACGGTTACACATATTTCTGATTCAGATTATAATGCAGTACAATTGGGTATGCTGGACGTTACTGAATTTGGAACAGCCACCAACGTTCAAATCCCGGGTATTGAGATTTGTGCAAAAACCGGCACCGCGCAAAACCCACATGGAAAAAATCACTCCATATTTGTAGCATTTGCTCCCCGTCAAAATCCGAAAATTGCAATTGCAGTTGTTGTGGAAAATGCAGGATATGGCGCTACCTGGGCTGCGCCAATCGCCTCGCTAATGATGGAAAAATATTTAAATGATACGATTGCTACAAACCGCTTACCGGAAGTAGAAAGGATCTCAAAAGCCGACCTGATACCTGCGGAAATAAAGCGTTGGTACTACATGAAAGATTCTATTAAACAAGAAAAACTTTCCAAACAAATAGACCTGGATACTGTCCCGGTTTTTCAAAATAACCTGGAAAATAAAAAGGTAACTTTTGATCCTGAGGCTGAGCCAAACAGGAAAGACCCGGGAACAAATGATACTTTAAAAATCAAACAGGATTTACTTAATCCCCAAAAGAAAAATAATAAAAAGCCCTGAAATTAAAATGGCCAAAACGAACTCAATAAATATATCGAAAGGGGTAGATTGGTTGGTTATCGGACTGTATATTACCTTGGTAGCAATTGGTATTTTATGCATTTTTATGGTGGAATATAAACCGGGAAATGCTACACTCGAAAGCTTCTACGCAAGAGATACCAACTATAGTAAACAGCTTTTTTTTGTGGTGATTTGTATTTTTACTGCCATTTTTATCCTGCTGAGCGATAGTAAATTATATACTGCTTTTGCGAACCTACTATACCTGTTTGGAATAGTACTTATGATCGCAACACTTTTTTTTGGAAAAAATATCAATGGTTCAAGAAGTTGGTTGCCATTAGGTGGCGGATTCAATATACAACCCGCAGAGTTGTGTAAAATATTCACTGCGCTGGCAATCTCAAAATTTATATCCCGGCAAGACCTTGTTTTTACAAAACTCCGGTCACAAGCTATTGCAACAGTCATCGCACTTGCACCTGCAGCCCTTGCTATTATGCAAAATGAAACTGGCCTTGCATTGGTTTACCTGTGTTTTTTTATTGTGATGTTTCGCGAAGGCTTACCGGGCATTTTTTTAATCATCGGTTTTTCTTTCGGCGCACTTGTGGTAGCAACACTCATTATGGAACCTAATTTACTGGCTATCATATTAACACTCATTGCCGGCGCTGTTATCTTTTTTATGAGAAGGCAGGTAAAAAGAGATAAAAGTTTATTGATTATGATCGTTGGCATTTGGGTTGTTTGCGTAAGTATTCAGCGCGTTGCCGTACCTTATATTTTTAATAATGTTTTCCAGTGTTATCAAAGTCAGCGGATATATAGTATGGTGGGTAGGGATTACGATTGCAGCATGAATAAAAGTGCTGTAAAATTGGAAATTAAAGATAAAACTGTGCATAAGCCCGATGATTATAATGTGCGGCAAAGCAAAATTGCCATTGGCTCCGGGGGCCTTTTTGGGAGCGGATTTTTAAAAGGAACTCAAACAAGAGGAAGATATGTGCCGGAACAACATACAGATTTTATTTTCACCTCTCTTGGAGAAGCATTTGGATTTGTTGGGTGTATTATTTTTTTACTATTATACCTGGTTTTACTTTTTCGAATCATTCAAATAGCAGAGCGACAACGAAGTACATTTAGCCGGGTTTATGCTTATAGTGTAGCCAGTATTTTATTTTTTCATATTACTGTAAATGTGTGTATGACTATTG
>JBDTAN010000158.1:0-7634 GCA_039924585.1 Chitinophagaceae bacterium
ACAGCGGTTCCGCCGGGATCAGCAGGTTTATTGATTGTGAAGACTTCAGGCATGCATGTTCAACGGATGCTTCGCATTGCACTATACCAGGTAATTGTACTTCAAGCTTTGAATAAATTATTCTTATAAAAATATAAAATACAGATCATGAAAATCATATTTAAAATATCAATTTATTTTTTCTTATTAAGTGTATGTTCAAACAAATCTTTCTCACAAGCTGGCACCTTAGACCAAACTTTTGGAGAGGGCGGCATTGTCATCAACGATTCTTTTAGCCCCGCTCATGCTTCAATTATTCAAAATGATGGGAAAATTATTGTTGTAGGGACAAGTCTTACAAGTAATGTTTTGCTTTGGCGCTTTAATGCAGATGGTAGTATTGATGAGAGTTTTGGATTCAATGGAAAAATAGCTTATAGTTTTGAAGGTAAATTCAGATCATCATTTGAATTGGCTTTAGAACAGAGTGGAAATCTAATAGTTACGGGAGAATATTATACAACAAATAATGTAATTGATATAGGCATTATTCGTTGTAAGCCAGATGGAAAATTAGACAGCAGCTTTGGTGTGAATGGATTGGATAGTTTACATTTTAATAATTATAATTTTCCAAGTGGTCTTATTATCCAAATGGATGGGAAGATTGTATTAAATGGTATTACCACTAATACTGTAGGTATATCAAGAACTGCATTCATTGCTCGCTTAATGCCAAAGGGAGGGCTTGACCTTTCATTTGGAACAGAAGGTGTTGTTTTAAATAATTATTCATCTAACACACTTATTTCTTCACTGGTGATTCGACCAAATGGAAAGTTATTAATGGGAGGTACTTTTAGTTATGTTACAATTCATGGCCCATATTTAGTGCAGAGTTTTAATCCGGATGGTAGTGTGGATGCATCTTTTGGCGAAAATGGCAAGGCGACATATAATTTCAATAATGGAGTGGATGGACCGGGATTTAATAACGAATTAGAAGCAATGGTGCTTCAGGATGACGGTAAAATAGTATGTACTGGAAGCAGTGGACGCAATGATGATATCAGTATGGCTGTTTGCCGGTTCAATGCCGACGGAAGCATAGATGAAAGTTTTGGAGATAAAGGTGGTGTAATTACAGTTTTTACAGAGCAACCTTTAGGATACGCAGAAAACAGGGATGTAATAATGGAAATTGATGGCAAAATCATAACTGTTGGTGATGAAGATGGTTTTGGTGATGATCCGGGCAAATTATTACTGACAAGATACAATGAAAATGGTCAACCTGATCCCTCGTTTGGAGAAAACGGAATTGCTTCAGTACAGGTTGACGATGTAAATGGTCAAAGCGGAAGATCAGTTCATATTGTTGCGGATAATAAAATTTTAGTAACAGGAACAACAGGGCAATTCGGTCAAATTTATCTTGCTCGTTTCAACAATGACAAAGTCCTCGCCGCCAACTTCAAAGATGTAAAAGCTACGCAAGAAAATAACGCCATCACCATTACCTGGCAAACACTCAATGAAAGCAGTACAAAATCTTATACTGTTGAAAGAAGTGGAAATGCAAATGATTATGTGAATATCAATACTGTTCCTGCAAAAGGTGTGGCAAGTAATTATAGTTATACAGATAAAAATCCGTTGGATGGTATCAGTTATTATCGCATTCGTGAAAACGCAATCAATGGTACCAATACTTTCAGCCCGGTTGTAAAAGTAGTGTTCAATGATAATGGAGTTATTTCCCTTTATCCAAATCCCGCAAATAATACAGTAATGATAAAAGGGTTAAATAAAAATGTAACAGCCATAATAAAAATCACCGATATGCAGGGAAGAGAAATATCCAGCCAGAATTTTACACAAAGCAGTTCTGCAACATTGAATATAAGATCCCTGGCGCAAGGCACTTATTTTGTGCAAGTAGCGCAGGAAGGGAAAGTGGTAAGGTTGAAGATGGTTAAGGAATAATTGTTAATGGTTAATTGTAAATTGTGAATGAAGTGATGCCGGATGAGCGACTTGCACTGAGCGACCTGCATTGAGCGCAGCCGAAATGAGCCGAAGTGAGCCGAAGCTGGATATTGAAAAGATAATAATTTAGGATTTTTTGATTTCGATAAATGCTGGTCAGGCGACCAGGCATTGGCGAGATTATTTTCTCTTTTACGATTTGAATTTTTTTATAACTCATTTTTATTTGTTGGAAACAATGAATAGAAATGGGTTGTTTTTTTTAATAAATTTAGGATTTGAGGTAAATGATAAAGAATTTTTTATAGTCGCACAAAAATTAGAAATCAATTTCTTACTATTTCTTCACTGAATAAAAAAAGAGTCTTCTCCGATAAACTAATAAAGCAGGAGAACTAACAAAATCCAGTATCGGATTATTCAAACCTTAAATCCTTAATCCTAAATCATTAAATAGTTTATTTCTTATCTGCAGTAGGACACCTGTAAGCTGTAAGATTAAACGAAACACCAATCTGCAATAATGCATACGCATCTTTTTGCTGGCTGTTGCCACGTTGTCTTCCTTTGATTCCTATTGGTGGCGTGATGGTTACATAACTTCGGTCCTGCAATAAATATGCGGGAGAAGGCTGGCCATTTGGCAATGGAGGAAAATTTTCTGCACCGGCATAAGTTGTACTTACATCATCCAAATAATCTGTATTGGTAAATCGGTAACCGGCTTCTACATACACATTAATGCTTTCACGTAAAGCAACTTTAAATCCCACTGTAAGCGGCACACAGAAAGCAGTGGATCCATAAGGTTTCCGGTCCGGATATGCTGCGCTTCCCTGCCCTTCTGTACCGAGCGGACGAAGAAAATATTTTTGCCCATTGAGAAATGCATACGGATCATAAGAAAAAACGCCCACACCCAAAGACACATATGGCGTATAATTATAGCCTTCAATTCCGGGCAAAAACTTAAAAAAATTAAAATAACCACTAAGAGAAAATTCCCACACATTGCTGTTGAAACTTAAATTACGGATGCGCTGTGCATAGTTTTTGCTGTATTGATCCGAATAACCTAAAAGTGCATAATTCACATTTGCTTTCAGGCCAATATAATCATTGAAGTTTTTTATAAAATAAATGCCTGCCGAAATTTTTGACCTGTTTAAGGCAGCATCTGGATTTAAATCGCCAAAATAATGCCCAACTCCAAAGCCTAAACCCACTTCGCCCAAACGCTTGTAGCTATTATATAACTGTGCTTTTGATGAAAGTGAAATGGCAGTGATCAATAAGATCATCAATATTTTCCGGGGCATAGTTCTGTTTTAAAAGTTGTTTCTATTAACGAAAATAATAAGTAAATGTTATGCTACCAATACAGATAATGCTGGGAAAGACAATTTTTGTAGTAGAAAAAAATTTTCACCGGGTATTTTTCAGTTTCTTTTATCCAAACCCCAGGAAAGTTTGGTGCGTAAAGTGCCCAGAAAACTGTTTTCGCTCAGCCTTACCAGGCTAATTGTGAAAGCTTCTTTTTTTACCGCGATCTGGATATCTTTATCTACAATTTCACGCCGCGCATCCAGCGAACAAATAAACTGATCGATCCGGCCTTCAATTTCAAATGAAATAATATGGTTATCTGGCACCACGATCGGGCGGATATTTAAATTATGCGGCGCAATAGGCGTTATAACAAAACTACCAGAATCAGGAAAAATGATTGGGCCATTGCAACTCATATTGTAACCTGTTGAACCAGTGGGTGTGGAAACAATCACGCCATCGCTCCAGTACGTATTGAGAAATTCGCCATTTAGGTATGTATGAATTTTTATCATCGGGGAAAGATCTCGCTTATGCAATGCAAATTCATTTAAAGCGAAAGGCATTCCGCTAAATAAAGGAGAATCAGCCTCCACGTGAATGAGGCTGCGTTTATCAATGAGATATGTGCCATTCACCAAAGCATCCACTGCAGAAGCCAGGTCATTTTTACCAATACCCGCTAAAAATCCCAGGCGGCCGAAATTGATACCGAGTATTGGAATATTTTTATCTTTTACCAATGTTACAGCATCCAGCATTGTGCCGTCACCGCCCAGGCTAATAAGAAAATCCACGGTTGTATCCAGCTCTTTGGCATTTTCGATGTAGGGGATATTTTGCGCCAGCAAATGACTATTTACCGGGAGATTTTGAAGAAGCACAATATCAATTTTCTGTTTGTTCAATGCTTCCACTAAACCGGGTAATTGCAGCGCCATTTCTTCATCTGTGGCACGACTGTAAATAGCTACCTTCATTGTTCAAAGTTAATGTACAGGTTGATTAAAAAAGGGATTTAAAAATTTCTATTAAAAATCCGTGCGAACGTGCAGGAATACACCACTTTCGCCCAATTGATTGAAACTATATTCTACTTTAAAAACCAGGTCGTAACTGGTTGTAACAAAATCAATACCAGCGCCCCAGGTATATAACAATTTATTATTTAGTAAACTGCTTCCAATATTTTTATTATACGCATAACCCAAATCATTAAAGCCTTTTACCATTATTTTAAAAGGAATGGTAACCTGCTTTTTTATTTTTGGAGGCGTTCGGATCGTCGCAGCAAAAACCTGTTTTCGTAGTGTAGTTCTCCCCATAATTCCGGCTACTCCATCTATAACATAATATTCCAGGCCACGCAAGAAAATATCGCCATAGCCGAATACTTGCTGGTTATAATAAGGTTGATCAAAAGGTAGTTTGATAAGCCCGGCTGCCTGCCATTGAACCTGAACTGTTGGTGTGATTGGTTTTACCAGCATGGAATGAAAAGAAAACTGCGTAAGATTCATGCTCTTATTTATACCACTGTGCAGCAATGTAAAATCAACATTATAGCCTTTATTTGGATAGGGATAATAATCGGTATTGTAATATAAAAGGGAATAAGAAATTTCCGGGTAGGTAATCTTAGTTGCATTTCCGGGAAAATAATTTGGATTCAATTTTAAAATCGTATCGCTAACCGTTCGTTGATTAAAAGACAATTTCAATTCATGCCGTGTTTTGATTGCGGGACGGTATAAGTAAGCGACTTCAGTCCGGATATTTTGCAATACAAAACTGCTTTGTTTATAAAACTGTTGTTTATTGATAAGCGTTCCATAATTTAATTCCCGTTGGCGGGCAAAATCAAAAGAGAAACTAAAGCCCGAAGTGAGTGCCTTATTCGTATAAGGCTGTTCATATTTAAAATAAATCTCCCGGCTATATCCGCCGATGAGATAAATGTTTAGTTTATCATTTCTACCGGTAAAATTGTATTGAGAAAATTTGATTCCGTAATTGACACGATTAAGGCTGGCTTTTTGTTCCACCCACCATTGATTAAAATTACGATCTACCAGTTTGAAATAGGGAAGGGGAAATAAATACCATCGTTCTTTAAGGTCAATGCCAATAAAAACAAGTTCGCCTGTTTGCGTATGAATATACACATCTGCACTATTGAATAATGCTGTATTCATAAGTTGCTGTTGCGCCGTGGCTAGTTTTTTTCGCAGATCACCCATAAGAATGTATTCACCTTGTTTAAAAGGAATATCTCTTTCTATAATATAAGGCCGGGTTTTTTTATCACCATGAATGGCGATGTCGGCGATCATTACCAATGCAGAATCCGGTGTATAGGGAATCGTATCATGTAAGGAGAGCGGAATGCTCATTGAATCGGCCTGGCAAAAAGATAATATTCCTTTTACCAAAAATATCAACAATAAAAAGGTACGAAACAAATACTTCATTGAATATACTTACGAATAATATCCCCTAATAAAAAGGGGGCAAAAATACTTATTTAGAGGGGAAAGCTGAGTTCATACAGTTTATTTAACGAATAAAAATAGCACTGTTATATTTTAAAATCTTTTTAAATATTCAAATAAGTCATCAGGCTGTCAAAATTTTCCTTTAGTTCGTTTTCGAAATGATCTTCCCCAAAATAATAAAGCAGGTGATAATCGTATCGCTGAAGGGTAGCTACAATGTCAGAAATCTCTTTGCGATTGAGTTTCAATGTTACAATCAGGCGGTTAGAAACTGCATCCATATATGAATTCATTTGCGTAATGTATGCGTTATTTGTTTCTACCAACCTGCAAAGTTCGCCTAATGAAAACTGATTTTTTTCTATTTGGATCACGATGATAGCCCCGGGAATTTCAACGCCTAAAAAATCATATATGCCTTTCAGCAGGTTTTCCATTTTTAATGCGCCTAACAAAACACCATTTTTATCTACAACAGGTAGCACGGAAAGCTCAAATTCATAAAAGAGTTTTAATGCAGATGTGAAATGGGCATCGGGGGAAATAGATAATTTTCTGAATTCATGCTTCAGCGTTTTGATAGAAGATTGTTTATCCATATCCAGCAAATCATCTTTAGAAACAATGCCGATGCAGGTTTCATTTTCAGAAACAGGCAAATCGCGGATATCGTATTCTTCCATAACCTGGAGTGCAAATGCAACTTTATCACCGGGGTGAACAGAGGGGAAGCCTTTTATAAATAGGTCAACTATTAACATGTTTTTCATTTTTGCTAAAAAGGTCAGGCTGTTTTTGCAGCCGGGTCTTTTAGCTTTGACAAAAACTTTTCCAGGATGGTATTAAATTCAGCCGGCACTTCCATCATAGGCGCATGGCCACATTTATCTATAAAATACAACTCACTATTTTTAATGAGTTTATTAAATTCTTTTGCTACGAATGGCGGTGTCACCGTATCGTTATTCCCCCAAATAAGTAAAGTTGGAACTTTGATCTGGCTTAGTTCTTCGCCCAAATTATTTCGGATAGCGCTCTTGGCAAGTGCGATGATTTTAATTACTTTGATGCGATTGTTTGTAATTTCATATACTTCATCTACCAATTGTTTGGTAGCAACTGATGGGTCGTAAAAAGTAAGTTCTGTTTTTTGTTTAATGTATTCATAATTGCCTCTCTTAGGATACGTATCACCCATGCCACTTTCAAATAATCCACTGCTGCCGGTAAGTGTGAGTGACTTGATTTTTTCCGGATGTTTCAGTACATGCACCAGGGCAACGTGACCGCCGAGGGAATTTCCCAGGAGGTTTATATGTTGATATCCCATTGTTTCAATAAACTTATATACGAACTTTTCAAGTCCGCCAACAGTGGTATGAAAAATATCCAGGTCAAATAAGGGAAGTAATGGCACAACTACTTTATACGATTTCCGGAAATGTTCTACGAGGTGCTCAAAATTACTTAATGCCCCAAACAAGCCATGCAGGAGCATGAGCGGCTCGCCATTTCCTTCTTCAAGATAACTGAATTTATCTTTTTGTTTGATCTCGTATTCCATAAAGTAAAACTTAGTTCTTAATGTAAAATTATATGTTTATCACTTCAATTGCAGTAAACATAAAAATTTTTACATTATATGCTCATCGGATTAAAGATAATAAAAGAAATTCAGCAAAGGCTTTAAAATACTATTTCCTTTTTTATTTAAAAGCGCCTGTACTGAAAAAATCCTGCAGCTGCACAAATATGTTTTTAAAAAATGGAATGACATAGCCTATTGCATTAATCATTTTTGGGCCAAATGGTTCTAAGTAATAATAGGTTTTGGATTCG
>JBDTAN010000159.1:0-2983 GCA_039924585.1 Chitinophagaceae bacterium
GGCAAATTCACGGTTTCTTTTTTACCATTATCCTGCGTTATTTCCATAGAAACCGGCAATGCCATTTGCTCCAGGTTTTCAATGGTGATCAATGCACCTTTTTGCGGATCATTGCTCACATATTTAACTTCTTTTACGCCCTGGTCAAGTTTATAATTTTCAATGAACCATTCTCTCCAAAACCAGGAAAGGTCTTCGCCGGCTGCATTGTCCATCGTGCGGAAAAAATCCCAGGGAGTTGGATGTTTGAATGCCCAGCGATTGATATATGTTTGAAAAGCAAAATCAAATCTTTTTTGCCCCAATACATAATTTCGTAAAATGTTTAAACCAAGCGCAGGTTTATTATATGCTGATACACCTAAAAATTGTGCACTCACCACATCAGGAATGGTCATGATGCTTTCTGAATTCTTCCCAAAATAATATTTTGCAGACTGCTGTGCATCTTCCGTTTCGGCAAATTCTCCATTATTAAATTTTGCGCTGTTGATCCCATTAATGAATGTATTGAAACCTTCATCCATCCATGGATATTTCCGTTCATTGGAACCTACAATCATTGGGAACCAATTGTGTCCAAACTCATGGTCTGTAACGCCCCAAAGTCCTCCTTTCTGCGCTTTGTATCCGCAGAAAACAATCCCGGGATATTCCATGCCACCAACGATGCCGGCAACATTTGTTGCAACGGGATAAGTAAATTCATACCATTTGCTGGAATATAATTCAATACAACCTTTTACAAATTCTGTGGATCTTTTCCAGGCACTGTCACCTGCACTTTCTACTGGATATACAGACTGTGCGTACGATTTTTTACCACTTGGTAAATTCATTTTTGCGGCATCCCAGATAAATGCCCTTGAAGCGGCCCAGGCCACATCACGTGTGTTGATACATTTGAAATGCCAGGTGAGCGAAGATTTATTTAAATGTGCTGCAGCAGTTCCAATTTCTGATTCAGCTAAAATGGTTACTGTTTTATCACTGTTCTTCGCTTGTGTCAGGCGACTAATTTGTGTTGGCGTATACACTTCAGTCGGATTTAATAATTCTCCGGAACCAACAACGAGTAAATTTCCCGGAGCTGTGATCGTATAATCTATATCTCCATATTCGAGATAAAATTCACCTGCGCCTAAATAAGGCAGTGTATTCCAGCCAAGAATATCATCATACACTTCCATGCGCGGATACCATTGAGCTACTTCATATATCCAGCCATTTTTGGTATTCAATCTGCCCATACGATCTGTGCCGTATTCGGGAACTGTGAATGAATAAGCAATCTTTATTTGAATACTTGTGCCGGGTTTTAATGGACTTGATAATTTTACCTGCATACGTGTATCAGTAATTAAATAATCTGCGGCGGTCGTTTTTCCATTGGCAATTACTTCCACTGATTTCAGGTCATCACCATTTGTAAATGTGCGGTTACTAAATCTTCCGCCTGTTACCGGGCTGGTCAATTCTGAACGGGAATCACTTTTATAAATATTCTGATCAACCTGCATCCAGAGAAAGGGTATTTCATCAGGACTATTATTGGTATATTTAATAATAACACTTCCAGTCACGCTATGCGCAACTGTATCCAATGCAACCTTAATCGTATAATCCGCACGGTTTTGCCAATATTTCGGACCGGGCTGGCCGCTGGCAGACCTGAATTCATTCCCATTTGTGGGGTAAAATAAGGGGTTAAATAAAGTGTGCTGGTCATAATTTGACCCGGATTTCTGATCCTGGGCAAAAATACTTCCACTAATAAAGAGGAAGAAACATACAATGCCGAAAAGTTTTTTCATAATAAAATAAGTTGTGTAAAATTGAGAATGCTGCGAATTTACCTGTATCAGCCCATTTTTTAAAACGAAATGGATGAGCGGGAAGCCAATTTAGCATTGCTTTGACAAAAGATAAAATTATTTTCTAATCTAATTGCGGACAGGTTTTCCCGTTTTGATCACACTTTGTAAGCGTTCGAGGGTTTTCTTTTCCCCGCATAAACTTAAGAATGCTTCGCGTTCCAGGTCAAGCAAATATTGTTCATTCACAAGTGTTTTTTCACTGAGATCGCCGCCACACATTACGTACGCGAGTTTTCGGGCCACGAGCGCGTCATGTTCGGTGGCATAATTTCCACGCATCATGCCATTAATACCGGCATACAAAGCCCCGAGTGCGGAACGTCCCAAAACACGGATATCACTTCGGCGAACTGGCATCGAATAACCATTTTCATATAATTGCAAAGCCGCTTTTTTGCTTTCCAAGATTCTGCGATCCATATTTATCACCACTTCGTCATGGCCTTTTCTAAGAATACCAAGATCATAAGATTCAAATGCTGATGTAGCCACTTTTGCTGTTGCAATTGTAAGGAACCTGTTTTTTAAAGGAATGGTTTCCGGCTCATCTTCTTGCATGTCATCCGAGGCACGTAAAGTAAATTCTTTGGTGCCACCTCCTCCGGGAATTAAACCGACACCCAATTCTACGAGGCCGATATACGTTTCTGCTGCCGCAAAAATTTTATCTGCATGCAGGCTCATTTCACAACCACCGCCGAGGGCAAGTCCATGTGGCGCAACAATAACCGGGATAGAAGAATACCGCAAACGCATCATAGTATCCTGGAAAATTTTAATGGCCATATTCAATTCATCAAAATCCTGTTCGATCGCATACATGAAAATCATTCCCACGTTTGCACCTGCGCTGAAATTCGGGCCATCATTAGCGATCACCAGGCCTTTGAATTTTTCTTCAGCCATTGTAATTCCTCTATTCACCGCTTCGATCACCTCGCTTCCAATGGTATTCATTTTTGTATGCCATTGCAAAGCCAGCACATCATCGCCAATATCATACAATGCAGCGTTGGCATTTTTCCAAACTATATTTTCTGCATAATTGGATAGAATAATAAATGAAGAGGAGCCCGGTTTTTCTTTATAGGATTTTGATTGCAAAT
>JBDTAN010000160.1:0-2870 GCA_039924585.1 Chitinophagaceae bacterium
TTGAAGACAAATCAAATAGCGGATCTTTTTATAAAAGATACAACGGAAGAGAAAACAGACATTCAAAAAGCACCAAGAGATAGCGTGGCTGCGTTTTTGAAAGATACATTGTCCCTGAAAAAATTTATGGGAAGTTATATAAGTGATGAAGGATTACTATTCAGGTTTGAACTCAAAAACAGCAGGCTAAATTACTATGTGCAGGATGAAAGTAATTTTCTCATCAAAGAATTAAAAGACACTTTTTCCATTTCCACAGCACCGGAAATAAAGATTGTATTTGGAATAAATTCAAAGGATACAATAGTGAATATTAATGTACCAAATGACCAGGTGTATCATCTTACAAAATTCACCGTAACGCCATTGTATAATGATGAGCAATTAAAAAAATATACCGGTACTTTTTATTGTCCCGAGCTAGACTGCAAATATGGAATTGGTTTAAAAGATCATGCGTTAATGCTGACGAATGTAAAATATGATGATACAAAGTTGACGTTGTCAAGTCCGGATGATTTAGTGAGTGATTATTGGTGGATGGATCATTTAAAAATACTGCGGGATAAAAATAAAATGGTTACAGGTTTTGAAGTAAATTCAGGACGCGTGATGCATGTGAAATTTATTAAGATTGATTAGTCTATAAAATCTATATTTAAATCATAAATAAATATTCATTTAAAATGGAACAAGCCTGGAGAGACAGATGGGATGAGCGTTTTAATAAAAAAGAATTTGCCTATGGCAAAGAGCCGAACAAATATTTGAAAGAACAACTGGATAAATTAAAGCCCGGCACCATACTTTTTCCTGCGGAAGGTGAAGGCAGGAATGCAGTATATGCAGCCAAATGTGGCTGGACGGTTTCCGCATTTGACATTAGTATTGAAGGTCAAAAAAAAGCTTTTAAACTTGCCGAACTTAATGAGGTAACAATTGATTACCGCGTCGGGGAAATAGAAACTATGAATTATAAAGCCGGGCAGTTTGATGCGATCGCGCTCATTTATGCGCATTTTCCGGCAGGCATAAAATCATTTTATCATAAAGAGCTTGATAAATATTTACGAAAAGATGGCATAGTTATTTTTGAAGCTTTCAGTAAAAATAATTTAGCGTATGCTGCAAAAAATGTAAATATTGGCGGACCAAAAGACATTGCTTCTTTGTTTTCCGTAGAAGAAATAAAGACTGACTTTCCCAATTATGAAGTCGAAGAATTGGCAGAAAAGGAAATTGATTTGAGTGAAGGAGTTTTTCATAATGGACAAGGATCAGTTATACGTTTTGTAGGACGAAAAAAGCAATAACCATCAAGTAAATTCAGCAAAACAATCAACAAAAAAAACTAAAGTAAAATGCGCATTCGTGAAGCAAAGTTGGATGATATACAGCAAATTCAAATAGTTCGGAATGCTGTTACAGAAAATACATTATCAAACCCGGGTCTTGTGACTGATAAAGACTGTGAAGAATATATGTTTGACCGCGGCAAAGGTTGGGTTTGTGAAATGGATAATAAAATTGTCGGCTTTGCAATAATTGATTTAAAAGACAATAATATTTGGGCATTGTTTTTATTGCCGGCATTTGAAAAGCAGGGAATCGGCAGGCAATTGCATGACCGGATGCTTGACTGGTATTTTACAAAAACAAAGGATAAAGTTTGGTTAGGCACCGCGCCAAAAACGAGAGCCGAAATATTTTACAGAAAAGCAGGCTGGACAGAAGTGGGCATGCATGGAAAAGGAGAAATAAAATTTGAGATGATGTATGATGATTGGACAAGCATGAAGAAAAAGAATATAATAAAATAAAAAAAAAATCATGGATAAAAAATACATCATTCCTGCACAAACAAGAATAGGCCATGTGCATTTAAAAGTATCGAATCTTCAGCGTTCACTGGAGTTTTACCGGGACTTGCTTGGCTTTGAAGTTACAACCATGTATGGTAACCAGGCTGCGTTTATTTCCGCAGGAGGTTATCATCATCATATTGGTTTAAATACCTGGCACAGCAATGGTTTGCCGCCTGCTCCTGTGAATAGTGTGGGATTGTATCACACCGCAATTGTATATCCCACGAGGAAAGACCTGGCAATCATATATGATCGTTTACGCAAGGCATATTATCCGTTGACCGGCACTAGTGACCACCTGGTTTCAGAAGCGCTTTACTTAAATGATCCCGATGAAAACGGCGTTGAATTATATTGGGATAAACCCAAAGAACTTTGGACATATAAAGAAGATGGCTCTATAGAAATGGCAACGCTTGCACTTGATTTGGATGACCTATTAAAGGAAATTGAGGAGGAGACATTGTAACAAATAAAAGTATACGTGCACAACTTGAATATTGTATAAAACAGATTTGTCAAAAATCCGATTGTCCTAACAACAATTGAAAATGTATAACGATAAATGCTTGAGTTTCATGGGTGAAATTTTTTGATAGATGACGTCTTATAGCATAAATTTGCGTGTTGCCTGCAATGCTGTCCGACATTACTAACATTAAAAAAAATTCAAAAAAGCACCATGACAGATAACAAAACAATTTTTGTAACGGGTGGAACCGGTAATCAGGGTGGTGCCGTTGCAAGAAATTTATTGCAGCAAGGCTTTACGGTAAAAGTGCTTACAAGAAACATTCATTCAACTAATGCACAAAATTTAAAAAAGCTAGACATTGAACTAGTAAAAGGTGATTTAAATAACGCTGATTCTTACCGAGAGCATTTGAAAGATTTATATGGAGTATTCAGCGTTCAAACTTTTGAAAATGGAATTGAAGAAGAAATTAATCAGGGAATAAAATTAGCTACAATTGCGAAAGAGCTTGGCGTTAAGCATTTTTTATA
>JBDTAN010000161.1:0-3313 GCA_039924585.1 Chitinophagaceae bacterium
GGAATTGAATGTATTGATGAAGATGATACGAATTATTACGTGAAAGCTGCGGCAGGAGCGGGTTGGCACCAGTTTGTTGTACATTGTATAAAACATAATTATGCCGGTGTAGAAAATTTAAGTTTGATTCCAGGAAATGTCGGTGCATCGCCCATGCAGAATATTGGTGCGTATGGCGTGGAAATAAAAGATATGTTTCATTCTTTGAAGGCCTTTCATAAAAAAGAAAAAACCATTGTAGAATTTAAAAAGGAAGATTGCAATTTTGGCTACAGGGATAGTGTTTTTAAAAATAAATTTAAAGATGAATTCATCATTTTAAATGTTACCTATAAATTACTCAAGACACCTGTTTTTCATACGCAATATGGCGCCATTGAAACTGAATTGAAAAACATGGGCGTGCAGGAATTAAGCATTCAAAATATTTCGCAGGCTGTTATTAATATTCGCAGTGCAAAATTACCTGATCCCGCTGTTATAGGAAATGCAGGAAGCTTCTTTAAAAATCCTGTGATACCAACTGCACAATTGGAAAATTTAAAAAATGAATACCCTGGAATTGTTTCATACCCGTTCAATGACTCAATGAAACTTGCCGCAGCCTGGCTGATAGAGTCTTGCGGCTGGAAAGGCTACAGGCAGGGCGATGCAGGCTGTCATGAAAAGCAGGCATTAGTACTTGTAAATTATGGCCACGCTAAAGGCAATGAAATCTTTGAGCTCTCACAAAAGATTGTTGATTCTGTGAAAATGAAATTTGGAGTTTTATTAGAAAGGGAAGTGAATATTTACTAGATTAATTATTATTTTAAGTGTATATAAATATTGGAATCAATAATTTAATTCTAATATTTATTATCTCAATTCTACGATTAATATATTTCACTATCTACTGCAAAATAAAATTGCATTAGCAATTTTCCAGCGCCTGTTCAATATCATAAATAATATCATCCGCATTTTCCACTCCCACAGAAAGCCGGATCATTTTTTCTGTTATTGAAAATTCTTTTTTGGATGCCGGGTCCACATCTGCATGTGTCATCGTTGCGGGATGTTGCGCTAGACTTTCTGTACTTCCCAGGCTCACCGCGAGTTTGATGAGTTTTAAATGATTTAAAAATGCAAATGCTTCTTTTTCCTTTCCCTTAATATCAAAAGAGATCATGCCGCCATCAGTCAGACACTGGCGTTTTTTAATAGCATATTTTTCTCCATCATTTTTTGTAATATTTCCGGGAAAATATACTTTTTCAATTTTCGGATGTGTGTTTAAAAATGCAGCCACTTTTGTTGCATTTTCTGCGTGTTTATCCATGCGCAATTTTAAAGTTTCGAGACTACGCATGAGTAACCAGCCTGTATTCGGACTGGCCATATTTCCCAAAAATGTGCGTAATGTTTTTACACGTTTAATTAACTCATTTGAACCGAGACATGCACCAGCAATAACATCACTATGACCACCAATATATTTTGTAGCTGAATATAAAACCAGGTCCGCGCCATTTTTTAAAGGATGCTGCCACACAGGTCCCATGTATGTATTATCCACCGCTAAGAAAACTTCTTTTTCTTTGTTGGAAAAATGTTGTGCTACTTTTTTGCTGCCCTCAATGTCTATTAAATCATTTGTAGGATTCGCCGGTGTTTCAATATATACCATTGCCAGCTTATCTGCCTTTCCAGTTGCTTCTACGATTTTAATAATTTCATCAACGGATTGTCCAACTTTGAATGAAGCAATTTCAATATTGAATTTTGGTAAAATTTTATTGATGAAATGATCACTGCCACCATAGATTGGATTGCTGAAAAGCAACAGGTCACCGGGTTTCAGGAATTCAAGCAACACGGTTGTGATTGCGGACATGCCACTTTCAAAAACGGCACAAGCTTCTGCTTCATCCCAAAGTGTCAACCTATTTTCAAGAATTTCAAGAATCGGGTTATTGATGCGGCTATAAATTAATCCCATTTCTTCACCTTCATTTTTTTCGCGTAAGCCATACGCCACTTCAAAAAATGCTTTGCCTTCTTCAGCAGTTTTAAAAACAAATGTGGATGTTTGAAAGACAGGGCATTTTACAGAACCTTCAGATAATTCTGGTTTATAACCATAAGACATCATCTCGCTCTCGGGCTTTCTTTTTAGGGGCATAATAATTTTATTTTGAAGTAAGTATTTTAGTTAATTAAGTGCAAAGGTAATCATTCAATTTTTGAGAAAGGCTACACTTGAAAAACGCCAATTTTAAAATCTTCAAAATGAGGATTATGATTTGCCGCAGCAATTCCTTCACTGATCAATTTTCTTGTATCTGCCGGATTGATGATGGCATCCACCCAGAGCCTGGACGCCGCATAATAAGGTGTAGTCTGCTTTTCATAACTTCCGGTTATTTTATCCAATAATTTTTTCTCATCTTCTTCGCTCACTTCTTTTTGCTTCGCTTTCATGGAAGACACTTGTATCTGCAATAAAGTTTTTGCCGCCTGTTCTCCGCCCATCACGGCAATTTTTGCTGAAGGCCATGCATAAATAAATCGCGGGTCATACGCTTTTCCGCACATGGCATAATTGCCCGCACCATAACTATTTCCAACAATGATCGTGATCTTTGGAACGATAGAATTCGCCACCGCATTCACCAATTTAGCGCCATCTTTAATAATGCCGCCATGTTCACTACGGCTGCCTACCATAAAGCCCGTTACATCCTGTAAAAAAACAAGCGGTATCTTTTTTTGATTGCAATTCATAATAAAACGCGCAGCTTTATCGGCGCTGTCATTATAAATTACACCACCTAATTGCATTTCACCTTTCCTGCTTTTTGTAATCAATCGTTGATTGGCTACGATACCAACCGCCCAACCATCAATACGTGCATACCCGCACAAAATTGTTTTACCATAATCCTGTTTGAACTGATCGAACTCCGAATCATCTACCATTCTTTCAATAATATCAAGCATGTCATAAGGCTTTGAATTATTTTCATGCATGATGCCAAAAATTTCTTCCGGATTTTTTTTTGGTAATACAGTTGTTGACCTGTTGAAACCTGCCAATGGAGCGGGTCCCAGCTTATCCATGATTTTTTTTACTTCATCCAAACATTCCTGTTCTGTTTTAAATTTATAATCTGCAATACCGCTGATCTCTGTATGTGTAACTGCACCGCCCAAGGTTTCTGAATCAATGTCTTCACCCACTGCGGCTTTTACCAAATAAGGTCCGGCAAGATAAATGCTGCCATTCCCTTCGACCATTAAAGTTTCATCACTCATGATGGGAAGATAAGCG
>JBDTAN010000162.1:0-2612 GCA_039924585.1 Chitinophagaceae bacterium
GTGATGAAAAAAATAGTGCAGCAAATTTTCCCTGAAGAATATGTTTTATATGTAGAAGGAGATGGCGCATTAGTCTTGCCGGGCATGATTAATAATTTTCATTTCGATAAATTATTTTATACGGGCAGCACAAGTGTTGGGAAAAAAATTTATGAGATGGCCGCTACACAATTAACGCCTGTCGTGCTGGAATTAGGAGGGAAGAGTCCATGCATTGTTGAAAATGACGCCAACTTAAAAGTAGCAGCTAAAAGAATTGTATTAGCTAAATTTTCCAATGCGGGGCAGATGTGTGTTGCGCCGGATTATATCCTCGCGGATGAATCTATTAAAGATGAATTGATGAAGCACCTGGAATTTTATATGCAGGAATTTTTTGGAAAAAATGCAGATGAAAATTATAACTATGGGAAGATCATTAACGAAAAACAATTCGACAGGCTCTCTGGTTTGTTGAAGTCAGGCGAAATTGTTTGCGGCGGTAATTCGAATAAAGAAAAGTTATTCATTGCACCAACTTTGCTCAAAAATATTTTAATTGATTCTGCTATTATGCAGGAAGAAATTTTTGGTCCATTGCTACCGGTCTTATCTTTTAAAACAAGGACCGAAGCAATTAATATTATTAATAAGAATCCCAACCCGCTTGCTTTATATGTTTTCACGTCAAATAAAAATAATGAGAAGTTCTGGATAGAAAATATTCCTTTCGGAGGCGGTTGCATCAACAATGCAGCCTGGCATCTCACCAATGAAGAATTACCTTTTGGTGGCCGCGGTTCAAGTGGCATGAGTAGTTATCATGGGAAATTTTCATTTGATGTTTTTACGCATAAAAAATCCATTTTAAAAACACCCACCTGGTTTGATCCTGCTATCAAATACCCGCCATTCAAGGGGAAATTAAAATGGTTTAAAAAACTATTTTAAAAAGGTATTCATTTTTTATTAAAGATCATCCGTTTGAAATTTCCGTTTACTAAAAAAGAAATAAAGTACTAAATAAATGCAGGCTGCAATGAGTAAATAATTTGTATCCGGCCTTTTCACTATCTGGTCCACTACACTTTTTAAAAATGGAAATGGTATCAAATTATCTGTCGACTCAAGTGGCAAATAAGCGCCGATTCCGCCGGCATACCTGTTCAATATTCCTGCTACCAGGTTTTCTATAACTACGGCATATAAAAAAAATACCCCAATGGCAATTCCGGATCTTTTAAACAAAATTCCGAATAATAATGCTACGGCTATATAACTCAATGATTGTATAAAAAAATAAAAAATATAAATGCTGCCCGAAAAACTAAAAGTAGACATGCCTCCTGCAGAGATGCCAAAAACTATGGCCGTTAAAAACATGATCAAAGTAGCGCTCATAGCAAGAATCACGGCATCTGCTAATTTTACATAAATAAAATCCAGCCTGCTCCAGCCGTCAATAATATTTTGGCGGTGAGTTTTAAAAGAATATTCATTCGTGATGGAAATGATCATCAGTAATCCCGGAATAAAAAGCAAGAAGCTGCTCAAGTAGGCAATTGTACCCCAAACATCCGGGAAAAGAAAACGCGAAGTGCCTAAGATCATCCCGGCTTCAGGTGCTTTTTGCATGGTTTCATGTTCTATCGCAAAAGCGATATAATTGATGCCAAAAACACTGATAACGAATAATCCACCCAATATCCAAAACGTGCGATAGTTCTTTATTTTCAGCCATTCTATTTTTAAATTGTACAACATTTTTAATTATTTGTGAGTTCCAGAAATAAAGCTTCAAGACTTTTTTTCTTTAAAATAAGGTGATTTAAAACCAGGTTATTATCCAGGCAAAAACGATTGATATCTTCCATTCTCGCCATACCAACAGGGAAAGATGCATGTAAAAAATTACCTGCTTTTTTTATTTGTGTCATACCCGGAAATGTCTTCAGTATATTTTCCAGCATGTCCATGTTTTTTGCACCAACCTCTACGATATCTTCGTTCACCAAAACATCATCCGCTTTTCCAGCGGTCAGCAGGTTTCCATATTTTAAAATAGCTACATGGCTGCATACTTTTTCTACTTCATCGAGTAAATGGCTTGCCATGATAATGGTTTTACCCTGTGCCGCCAGGGTTAAAATAAGTTCGCGGATTTCGGAGATGCCAACAGGATCTAACCCATTGGTAGGCTCATCAAAAACCAGCACTTCAGGATCGCCCAGCAGGCAGGAAGCAATGGCCAGCCTTTGTTTCATTCCCAGGGAAAAAGAACTGAATTTGCTTTGACGACGCTCATACAAATTCACTTTTTTCAGCACATCATCAATTTGATCTGCGCCTTTTTGCTTAATCGCAGCGGCAATTTGTAAATTTTTTTCGGCAGATAAATAATGATAAAAATTAGGCGTTTCCAGCAATGTCCCCACGCGCCTGCGCACATGACTGGTGGCCGACTCACCAAGTAATTCAAAGCTCCCTGAATTTAGCTTCAGGATGTTCATGATAATTCCCAGGAGCGTGGTTTTTCCACTGCCATTAGGTCCGAGAATTCCATAGACAGAACCGGAGGGTATAGAAAAACTTACATTATTCAGTGCGCAAATCTTTCCATAATATTTTGTAAT
>JBDTAN010000163.1:0-7575 GCA_039924585.1 Chitinophagaceae bacterium
TGCGTCATCGTAATTGGCGGCATCACCCATTTACAAATGAGGATATATAAAAATGAAGACAGGAAACAAAACAGCACTATGCGTTTAGTCCATTTCCATACACGATTTTCTGTTGATTTTTTTTTCCCCGCCATACCTTAAAAATAAATATTATGGATTGGAAACCTGCATATATACCAGTTTATATTTTTTCCCGATTTTATACCCTTCCGGGGAATGCGCATGAAATGGATTTACAAATGCCATGGCTACATTTACCGCTGCAGCCGAAAAAAACTGTACCGCATAAGTTGCATTTTGATTGCCGGGTATATTAATCTTATTGACCAGAAAAATACTTCCCACAAGTACGCCGGCCTTCACTAAAAGATTCCCAGCCTTTGCCGCAGTAAACCTTTTAGCAGGAATAGCAGCAATATTTTTCATGTTTGTTTTATAATAATTATAGCCCGTTGTATCGAGCACTACACCAAACATTGTTTGAATGGATGTCGTTACGGGTATATCAATAAATAAAGAATCATTCCGGCATTTTTTTAAAATCCCGCTAATTAAAAACCCTTCATTGGTGTAGAAAGAAACAGAATTTCCGGGGAAATAACGTTCAATGGTTTTACCATTTTTTTGAAGGATAATAAAATCTTGCTGTGCAAAAGAAGTATGCAGGAAACAAAGACTTAAGAAAGTAAAAATTATTTTCATGCAATTATTTTCGTTCACATGAAAGTAAATTCAATACACAATCCGGGCACACAACAAATCGTTAAACATGGCCGTTTGTAAAAACTCCTGAGCGGAAAGCAATGCCAATAAATAAAGCTATGCCAAAGCCAATTAGAATAATTCCGGAAATACGATTGATGATATGAATATTGTGTGGCGTAAGCCTGGCGCGGATCTTATTGGCCAGCAACACTTTTGTAATATCTGCCATTAAAACAAAAGCCAGGCAAGTGGCAAACACGATCACACGATATTGTATATCATGCACTTCAGTTTTAGAATCCGCCAGAATGGTTGCAGAAGCGGCGATCCAGAAAAGAAAAACTCCGGGATTTAAAAAGTTCATAAAAAAGCCAGATAAAAAAATACCAATAAGGTCCCTTGTGCGGAATGCTTTTATTTGCGCATTGCCTTCAATATTCACGTCAACTTTTTTATAAAAAATATTATACACACCCATACTAATTAAAAACAAACTGCCAATGGAGCCGATGATCAATTCATGATTCATGGCGGAATGAAATAAACTTGTAAAAAAATTACAGAGCACAACAAGTGTAATGTCACTGGCAGAAACACCGGCAACAAAAAAATAACCGCCTTTATGACCGTTATTAATACTTTGTTTGATGATAGAAAAAATCACAGGCCCAACAGAAATGCTGAGCATTAAACCTAAAAAAAGGCCTTTCACCAGGGCTGCAAGCATGCGTGATTTTTTTTATAAATGGCAGGATCACCTTTACGAAAATAAAAAGTTTCAAACAAAATCACAACTTTACTCAAACTCTTATATGCAAGCTGCTTAAAAAAATAACATCATGTTTTAAGATATGCTTTCCATTCTTCCAGCATTGACCCTTTCAAAACGCGCGGAAACTTATGCTGGCCGCCAACTTTATCTTTCAAACGCATAAATTCCAGGAATTTTTCATGTGGTAAAATATCAACAAAAATTTCTTTTAATGCACTGCCTCTTTCAACTGCATAATCATCATTTAAAGATTTTAATTGCTTGTCTAAGTTTTCTTTAACCATGATTGCATCCGTTTCATCATCGCAAGCAATGTACCAGTGATGCGCAAAAAAATCCCCGAACTTTTCACCGGTAACCGTGTATTCTGGTATTGAAATATTTAACTGATCGCCCAGGTTTTGAACGGCTTTATTCATATTCTCCACGCTTAGGTGTTCTCCCACGAGACTCAAGAAATGTTTAGTGCGGCCTGTAATCACGATCTCGCTTCTCTCTTTATCTACAAAACGAATTGTATCACCAATCAGGTAACGCCAGGCTCCGGCAGTGGTAGTGATCAATAATGCATAATCTTTTCCTTCCTCCACTTCATTAATCATGAGCACTTTTGCACCCGGAAGTATATCTCCCGATGCGTCAAAATTTTTATCATCAAAGGGAATGAATTCATGAAATATATGTTCATTCGTTACGAGCCGCATGCCTTTTGCATATTGCCTGTCCTGGTAAGCGATAAAGCCTTCACTCGCCAGGTAGGTTTCTATATAGATCAATGGTTTACCCAAATATTTTTTAAAACCTTTTTTATAGGGTTCAAAACTTACACCACCATGTACGAAGAATGCAAGGTTTGGCCAGATGTCGTGAATGGTGTTGAGTTTATATTTTTCAATAATTTTTTCCATGCATATTTGAATCCAGGCAGGTACGCCTACTATAAAACCAATATCCCAGGAAGGTGCATTTTCCACGATCTCATCCATTTTTTTATCCCAATCTTTAACCCGTGCAATTTTTTTTCCCGGCTTATAAAATGGTTGAAACCAGATAGGCGCTTTTTTCGCAGTGATTCCACTCAGATCTCCTGCATAATAACCGGGACCTTTTTCCAACTCTGTACTTCCACCGATCATCAACCAGCCTTTTCCGATAGAACGCATGGGCAAATCCTGGTAATAACGAAGGCTTAATAATTGTTTTACCATCACCATTCGGTTACCTTTTAAAAGGTCAGCAGTAATAGGAATAAATTTACTGGAAGCCTCACTCGTACCACTGCTCAACGCATAGTATTTTATTTTCCCCGGCCAGCAAATGTCCGGAAAGCCCGCCTGTGCCTGCTTCCACCATTGTTCATACATGGAATTATAATTATGAACCGGCACAATTTCCTGGAATTTTTTTGCCACTTGTCCACTCATTAAAATTTCATCGAACTGATAATGCCGGCCAAAATCTGTGAAACGTGCTTTTCTCAACAATTTCTTTAGTATATGCAATTGCTGACGTTCCGGATTATTCGTCGGCAATCTTAATGCACGGGCAACACTATTTGGTAACTTTATATCAAATAATGGCATGTATGAATGGGGTTTAAGAACTACGAATTTAAGTCATTTGAATTTAATACAACTACTTGTAATATATAAACGGTACCTGAATTCAGTTTGAATAAAAAATACCTGCGTTATTTTTATCATTACTCCCAATAATACTATTCGAACCCGAGTAATGAAAGAAGTATTGTGGTTGAGAAAAATGTTCCATGTATGACATTGCTTCTTCAAGCGTAAGACTGCCAATGCAAAAAACAATCGCTGAATTATTTGATAGACTTTTTAGATTATTCAATGTTTGAACCACAGACATGTTATCTTCCCGAACCCCGGATTTCAACAGCATTGAACGTGATTCTTCAATACCTTGTGTATCACCTGTTAGATAAAAAATAAATGTTTCATCTCTTTTGTTTTTTGAATTGCGCTCTTTATGGGAAAATAATAATTTCATTTTATATAAAAATGAAGCAGCTGATATACCTGTCTTTAAAAATGCTTTTTTAAATATTCCGCTTTTTCCTGCATAATGTTTTGAAACAAAAATATCCATTGCGCCATAAAAACGTTTGGCATAATCTGATTCGTTTTTGTTGGTACTTTCTCCTTTAAAATGAATAATGGGAATTTGGCCGGCATATATGTTTTCATGGCCGGTTTTCAAAAGACGGTAACTTAAATCAATGTCTTCGCCATACATGAAATAGGTTTCATCATAGCCACCGGTTTCGTCCAATAATTTTTTTTGCACCATCATAAAAGCACCGGATAAAACTGGGACTTTGTTTAATTCATCTTCCTGTAAATTTCCCAATGCATAATTATTAAAAATCTTTGATCGTGGAAATGCTCCTGCTAATCCTGCTAATTTATAAAAAGTATTTCCTGCGGCAGGAATGGCACGTTTACTTTCCGCCAAAAAATTTCCGTGACCATCCAGCATACGTACGCCCACCGTACCGCAGCGTTGATCGTTTGAAAAAACCTGTATACATTTTTCAAGCGTTTTTTCAGCCAATAAAGTATCCGGGTTTAAAAATATAATATACCTCCCATTGCAAATTGAAAGCACTTTATTATTCGCTTTTCCAAAGCCATCATTTTTATCATTTTGTATAAATTGGACCCAATTAAATCGCGGTTTTAAATATTCCAAACTTCCATCTGATGAACAATTATCAATTACAAACACTTCTGCATCGAGGTTTTGAATAGCAAGTTTTATGGAACAAAGACATTGCTCCAAAAAGTATTTTACATTATAACTGACTATGATAATTGATATGTCCAGTTTATTTATTTTATAAGTTGAAAGTAAGATTCATTTATAAAAATAAATCTCGCAGGAATGTTATTTTTTACTGCCCTGCAATATACACCTTGCTTCCACCTTATATTTGTATATGCTTCGTGAAACACTAATTAATGCGACAAAAGCAGGCGCTGCAATTTTAAAGGAAAATTTCAATACCTCTTTTATTATCAAAAATAAGGAAGGTATTAATAACCTTGTTACAGAAATTGATCATGCTTGTGAAAAGGCCATCATTCAAATAATACAAACACAATATCCCGCGCACCAGATTTTAAGTGAAGAATTTGGTGTCATAGAAGGTAATGCAGCATATAAATGGATTATCGACCCAATTGATGGCACCGTCAATTTTGCCCACAGCATTCCTATTTGTTGTGTAAGTATTGCGCTGGAAAAAAATGGAGAGATTATTATGGGTGCAGTTTTCAATCCATTGATTGGCGAGTTTTTTTTCGCAGAAAAAAATAAAGGTGCTTTTTTAAATGATCAGCAAATTCACGTAAGCGATAATAATGATATTACTAAAAGCTGCCTGGCGACCGGTTTTCCATATAAATATCTGGAACAAAAAAACGGGCCGCTGGAAGTTTTCAATGCATTGATCCGACAGGGAATTCCTGTTCGTCGCCTGGGTAGTGCAGCGATTGATCTTTGCTATGTTGCTGCCGGCAGATTTGATGGATTTTATGAACACAGCCTGCAACCCTGGGACACAGCCGCAGGATATTTAATTGTGGAAGAAGCAGGTGGAAAAGTCACTAATTTGAAAGGTGATCCATATAACCCATATCAAAATGGCTTAGTTTCTACAAATGGAAAAATTCATACACAACTATTAAAATATATTTGCAATTAAATAATTACGGACATGAGTGAACTTACTGAAATCAGCAGCCTGGGCGAATTTGGCCTGATCGAACACCTGACAAAAAATTTTGAAATTAAACATGCATCTACCATTGTTTCTATTGGCGATGATGGTGCAGTGATCGATCATTTTGGTAAACAAACGGTTATTAGTACTGACCTGCTCATTGATGGAATTCATTTTGATCTCATGTATAATCCACTCAAACATTTGGGGTATAAAAGTGTGGTTGTGAACATAAGTTATATATATGCAATGAATGCAACACCCACACAAATCACTGTGAGTATTGCGCTCAGCAGCCGCTTTACTACGGAAGCTGTGAGTGAATTTTATGAAGGCATATTTTTGGCTTGTGAAAAATATGGTGTAGATCTTATTGGAGGAGATACTTCATCTTCACAAAAAGGTTTTATTATTTCTGTTACGGCCATTGGCGAAATAACACCAAATCATTTTGTAAAAAGAGATGGTGCCAAAAAAGGAGACCTCATCTGCGTAAGTGGCGACCTGGGCGCGGCTTTTATTGGGTTAACTTTATTGGAAAGAGAGAAAAAAATCTTTTTAGAAAATCCTAAAATTCAACCTGATTTAGAAAATGAATCTTACGTGATCGGTCGTTTTTTAAAACCCGAAGCAAGAAAAGATATTATTGAATTTTTTGATAAAAATAAAATTGTGCCCACTGCGATGATGGATTTGAGTGATGGATTGAGCAGTGATATTTTACACATTTGCAGGCAAAGTAATTTGGGCTCCCGGATCCATGAAGATAAAATTCCGATTGCGGATGAAACCAGGAATGCAGCATTTAAATTTTCCCTTGACCCAACTATGTGCGCACTAAATGGCGGTGAAGATTATGAATTACTTTTTACAGTTAACCCGGAGGATTATGAAAAAATAATTACCAACGATCAGATTTCCATTGTTGGCTACATGACGGATGCGGATGAAAAAAATAAGCTCATCACAAAAGGTGGAAATACCGTTGATATTATCGCACAGGGTTGGAATGCATTCGGCGCAAAATAAATTTTTGCAACATGAACATGCAGGTTTTTATTTTTCCAAAGCCGTGGCGCTCATTTCTATATTTGCTTCCCATAATATTATTTTTCAGCAGTTGCGCCACTTCAAAAATTGTCTATAATCCGGCAGTGAAAATTGCACCAGCCAAACTCCGTAAAGATCTTTCTCTGACAAAAAAAATACTTGAAGCACGCCAGCCGGGTTTATATGAATATGTTTGCAAAGACAGTTTGGATGCTTACTACAATGCAACACTGGAAAGCATTTCCGACTCGCTTACCGAATTTGCATTTCGCAAAAAAATAGCCTGGTATATCAGCAAGATCAGGAGCGGGCATACAACAGTAAGGCCATCAAAAAAGTATACACAATATGCTGAAATGCATGATACAAAAAGGTTTCCGCTTGCATTGAAAGTATGGGAGGATAGTATGGTTGTTATATATAATTTCCTGAAAAATGATTCGGTCTTAAAAAGGGGAACAATCATCACTTCTATAAATGGAAATGAAAATAATTTTACGATTGATTCTATTTTCCAATTTTTAAGCAGTGATGGCTACGCCAATAATTTTAAGTATCAAATGCTAAGTAAAAATTTCTCCTTATTTTATGGTTTTGCTTTTCCCAATGCAGATTTGTATAGGCTCGGATATATTGATTCAGCAGGTAATGAAAAATTTATTACAATACCGGCATATAAACCAATCCGTGATACATCGTCAAAAGGACATGTTGAAAAACCAGTTCAAAAAATAAATAAAATTCCTTCTAAAGTTCGAAGGCAACGCTATTTGTTCAACAAAAGAACGTTAGAGTTTGACAGTTCCTCAAACACAGCATACATGCGTGTATCAACTTTTTCCGGGGGAAAGTTGCGGCCATTTTTCCGGCGATCCTTTAAAAAGATCAGCGAAAAAAAAATACAAAACCTCGTGGTAGATGTGCGTGATAATACAGGCGGCAAAGTGAGCCTGAGTATTCTTTTAACGAAATATCTCATCAACGTGCCGTTTAATTTTGCAGATACTGTTGTTGCAAATACGCATACTTTCAAATACGGAAAATATTTACACCCCCGATATATTTATGACATTGCTGCTTTATTTACCAGCAGGAAAAAAAAAGATGGCCTTTATCATTTTTCATTTTTAGAGAAGCATGTATTCAAACCACGCAGAAAAACAAATTTTCATGAAAATATTTATATCATGCAGGATGGCTTTACTTTTTCTGCGGGATCATTATTTGTATCAAAATTAAAAGGCCAGGAAAATGTACAAGTAATCGGGGAAGAAAGTGGTGGCGGTAATGAAGGCACATC
>JBDTAN010000164.1:0-10174 GCA_039924585.1 Chitinophagaceae bacterium
TCCTGATCTTATAACTTCACATATTATTTTTGGAGATTTGTCAAAAAATGTTTTTGGAAAATCATATGACACACTCATTTATCGTTGCTTCAATACTAAAGTTCCTCCACCCGGCACTCCTCCAGGTACAACGAGAGATGTCTTTAAAATCGAAGCAAACATTTCATTAGTTTTACCCGCAGGAAATTATTGGGTTGAATATCAAACCCACGCTATAAATGACGGAACACATTTTGCGCCAGGTGTTACAATTGTTGGCTCACGCGGTTCCGAGGATTTTAATGGCAAACAACATACGATTGGTACAAATACATGGGCTGATCTGGTTGATTTAGGAAACCCAGATCCGGCCCCGGATTATATTCAGGATCTTCCATTTGAAATTTTTTATACAAATACTTTACCTGTCACTTTTAAAAACTTTGACGGCGTAATGAAAAATGGTCAATCATTACTGAAATGGACAACTACCAACGAGATCAACAACAAAGGTTTTGATGTGGAAAGAAGCACAGACGGACAAGTGTTTTCTCCAATTGGTTTCGTTGCAGGACAAAACAATTCCGGCATTGAAAATAATTATACCTATACAGATGTAAAACCTGTGAATGGCACAAATTATTATCGCCTGAAACAAATTGATAATGATGGCAAATTCGCATATTCAAGCATTATACAATTGAAAAATGTAATCGCTGATTTTGCATGGAGTGTTTATCCTAATCCAATTGTGAATGATGGCTGGATGCAGGTTCAATTACCAAATGCTGCTAAAGTTTCTGTACAAATCATTTCAAGTACAGGAGATATTATGAGCATGATTGATAAAGGCACTTTACAAACTGGTACGTACAGCATTCCTTTGAATATGAATAAAGCTGCAAAAGGTATTTATGTAGTAAAACTGATTGTTGATAATAAAACATATAGCAAAACAATAGTGAAGTAATTATTCAAAATATTTTTAATGTAAAACCTGTTCTGAAAAGAACGGGTTTTTTTATTTCCATAAAAAAAATACCAAAAAAATTTGTAAATCATTTTCAATGCCTAACTTTATGCTTTATTAAAAAAACCTCATACAAATGAAAAAAACATTACTCTTTCTTGCTGCAATTTTTTTGATTGCAGGAACAAACTATGCACAAAGCGTGTATAAAAATGCCTATTTATCTACAGGCGGTACAGCCGAAGATGGTACATTAGCACCTTCAGGCTATACATGGAGCGAATTACAGCATAACGCCGGTGATAATACTGCCAGCAATACTGTACTGGCTTTCACTGGTTCTTACGGATCGGGTTTTAGTTATTCTGTAGCAGACAACTTTACAGTTCCTGTCGGACAGGAATGGTCCATTACCGGATTTAATACATACGTATTATTGGTTGGTTATACAGGTACAACTTCTCCTATTGACGGTTTACGCGTAAAAATTTATGATGGACCACCAAATCTTCCCGGTTCTAAAGTTGTTTATGGAGACTTATCCACAAACCGTTATTCAAAAGGTTATGATTCATTAATGTATCGTATTGGAAATTCCGTTGTACCTAAAAGGTCTAGCCCGGTATTTGATTACAAAATATGGAAGGTTGAAGGCACTTTAAGTGTTGTTTTACCCGCAGGAAATTATTGGGTAGAATATCAGACACATGGTGTTGGAGATGTAATTAATTACATGCCACCAGCTACTATTTTAGGAGCAAGAGGTGATGAAAGCTATAATGGAAAGCAACATAATATTACTACCAATACCTGGACTGACCTTGTTGATCAGGGAAATCCTACGTCAGCACCGGATTATATACAGGATATGCCATTCGAAATTGTTTATACGAATACATTGCCTGTGACATTTAAAAGCTTTGATGGTGTAATGCAAAATGGCCAGTCATTACTTAAATGGACTACAACCAACGAGATCAATAACAAAGGTTTTGATGTAGAAAGAAGCACAGATGGACAAGTGTTTTCTGCAATTGGTTTCGTAGCAGGACAAGGTAATTCCAATGTTGAAAATAATTATACCTACACAGATGTAAAACCTGTAAATGGTGTAAATTATTATCGCCTGAAACAAATTGATCAGGATGGTAGGTTTACTTATTCAAGCATCATTCAGTTGAAAAATGTAATTGCTGATTTTGCATGGAGTGTATATCCAAATCCAGTTGTAGATAATGGCTGGATGCAGGTTCAATTACCTAATGCCGCTAAAGTTTCTGTACAGGTTATTTCAAGTACAGGAAATATTATCAGTACGATTGATAAAGGCACGCTACAAACAGGTACTTACAGCATTCCTTTGAATATGAATAAAGTTGCAAAAGGTATTTATGTAGTAAAACTGATTGTTGATAATAAAACTTACAGCAAAACGATTGTGAAGTAATTTTTCAAATTATTTTAATTGTAAAAACCTGTTCTGAAAAGAGCAGGTTTTTTTTATTTATAAAAAATGTTTTACCTTTCAAAAAAACACATTATCATGAAATTAAACTTTACCCCCAAATTCAGAAATGCAATAATGGGTGCGGCCTTGCTACTCTGTGGCCATGCATCCTTTGCGCAAGTAAACACAATCACAGAAGGCTTTACAGCATTGCCCGATGACTGGACGATTATTAATCACTCAGCACCTATTGGTACTTCTACCTGGTTCCAGGGAAATCCCACTGTTTTTACGGCACATACAGGAGCCACAAATTCTTATGCAGGTGCAAACTTTAATAGTACTGCCGGGACTGGTGATATAAGCGACTGGTATCTAACTCCTGTTGTAAATATTCAAAATGGTTCAACAATTTCTTTTTGGACACGTATCCCAACTGTTGCTACTACGGAATATCCTGATCGTCTTGAACTTAGAATGAGTACTGCTGGAAGCAGTACCAATGTCGGAGTTTCATCTTCGGATGTGGGAGATTTCACCACTGTTCTTTTATCCGTGAATCCTACACTTACAACTGGTGTTTATCCTCAGGTATGGACACAATTCACAGCAACTGTTAGTGGTCTTCCTGCAGCTACAACTGGTAGAATAGCATTCCGGTATTGGGTTTTAAAAGGTGGGCCCAATGGCAATAATTCCAACTACATTGGTGTGGATGATTTTTCCTATGATTTTGGAACACTTCCCGTTACTTTCAAAAACTTTGATGGCGTAACACTTAATGGCCAGTCCTTATTGAAATGGACAACCACTAACGAAATCAACAACAAAGGTTTTGATGTTGAAAGAAGTACTGATGGACAAGTATTTTCTCCAATTGGTTTCGTAGCAGGACAAGGTAAGTCCAATATTGAAAATAATTATACGTTTACAGATGTAAAACCAGTAAATGGTGTAAATTATTATCGTCTGAAACAAATTGACAACAATGGCCAATTCGCTTATTCAGGCACTATCCAATTAAAGAATGTAATTAAGGATTTTGTATGGAGCGTATATCCAAACCCCGTTGTGGATAATGGCTGGATGCAGGTTCAATTACCAAATGCAGCAAAAGTTTCCGTACAAATCATTTCAAGTACAGGCAATATCATCAGCATGATTGATAAAGGCACATTACAAACAGGTACATACAGCATTCCGTTGAATATGAATACGGCTGCAAAAGGTATCTATGTTGTAAAATTGATCGTTGATAATAAGACGTACAGCAAAACAATTGTGAAGTAATTCTTTTAAATATTTTAAATGCAAAACCTGTTCTGAAAAGAGCAGGTTTTTTTTATGAGAAAGAGAAATTTTAAAATGTAAAAAATAAAATCGTCAAAACCAGTATGAACAAGGATTCCCGTTGATTGCGCTAATGAACGCAGATTAAAAGTTTTGGATCTGAAGACCTACATCGTTGATCGCGAGAATATTTCATATTATGTAGTTGTCGGAGACGCCAACTATGGCGCAGATCAACGAAAATCTGCGCTATCTGCGGGCAAATTATTGCAGGAATTTTTAAAATAAACATTAGTTTCTCTTCTTTGGAATACTCAATGTTTTCCACTCTTCTCCCTTAATCATTTTCGCTATAAAAACAATCTGGCCAAGATGATAGGCATAATGTCCGAGTTGACGAAGCAATGCATCACATACGCTTAATGGTTCTTCACGGATATAAATAGTTGCAGTAAAATCTTTTTCTTCCAAATCATTAATTGCTTTGAAAACGCAGGCCCAGCCTTCATTCCAAAAAGTCAACAGATCATTCATACCGGCATCGGAAGCTTCGAATTCAGCATCCCTTTTTCGCCATGTTTTTTCTCCGTCTTCAGATAGAAAATTAGTGAAGCGGCTGATCATATTTCCATACAAGTGTTGAATATTTACAGCAATCGTATTATTTTCCGGCGAAGACTGAAAAAAGAAATCCGCTTCTTTTAATTGGGCAAATGTTTTATCCCCCATTTGCTTATAAGATTCAAATCTTTTTAAGATGTTTTCTTTGAAAATTTTTTCGAGTGACATAAAAAATTATTTAAAAATTTAAAATCCATCTACACTATCATCACCTCTCTTATCAGCTGCAGTTTCAAATTTTCCATTCGCCAAAACTTTTATTAATTCCGACCTGCCAATTTCGCTATCCCTCTGCATTTTATAACCCATACTTTCAAGACTTTTGATCACCGCAGGTGAAAACCCTTTTTCGATTTCTACAATATCAGGCTGCCACTGATGATGAAATTTTGGTTTGTTTACAGCGTCCGTTGCGTTCATATCAAAATCAATAATGTCCACGATCATCTGGTAAACTGAAGTCGGGATTGTAGTACCACCGGGCGTTCCAAGCACAACAAAAGGTTTACCATCTTTCAATACCAGCGTTGGTGCCATGGAACTCAACATTCTTTTTCCGGGTGCAATGGCATTGGCCGCGCCACCAATAGCGCCATACATATTCGGCACACCGGGCTTCATACTGAAATCATCCATTTCATCATTCATTATAAAACCTGCACCACCCACAACAGTTCTGCTACCATAACTATTATTTAAAGTAGTGGTAATAGAAACCATATTTCCTTCATCATCAATAATACTGATATGTGTAGTTTGATCACTCTCATGGATTATACCTGCTTTGATATTTGTACTTACCGATGCTTTTTGCGGATCAAAATCTTTCATCCTGTTGGTGAGATATTCTTTGCTCAGCAAAGTTTTTTGTGGCACTTTCCAAAAATCCGGGTCGCCCATATATTCAGCGCGATCAGCATAAGCCCTGCGTTCCGCTTCAATCATCAGGTGCATAGATTCGACAGTACCATAACCATATTTTTTCATCGGAAAAGGTTCGATCATTGTCAGCATTTGGCTTACTATAATACCACCACTGCTGGGTGGCGGAAAACCGATTATTGTATAACCACGATAATTTGATTGAATAACATCGCGTGATTTTGCTTCATAAGTTTTTAAATCTTCCAATGAAATAATACCGTTCGCACGTTTCATTTCCGCAACAATGAGTTCAGCAGTTTTTCCTTCATAAAAACCTTTCGCACCATTTTTTTGAATGCGCTTCAAAGTCTCTGCTAACTCAGGCTGGAATAATGTATCGCCCACTTGCCATTTTGCGTTTTTCACAAAAGGTACATTCGATGTATTGTATTTTATAAAATCTGCTTTTGTATAATTAAATTCTTCAGCTTGTTCTTCTGTAATTGCAAAGCCATATTCTGCAAGTTCAATTGCAGGTTCAATTAATTTTTCAAATGGAAGTTTAGCATAGGGAAGTGTTGCAAATAATCCTGCTACAGTTCCTGGTATGCCGGAAGATAAATGGCCATTCTCAGATAATTCACTTTGCGCATTTCCGGCTGCATCCAGGTACATATTTGCTGTAGCTAGGCCGGGTGCTTTTTCCCGAAAATCAATGGCAATATTTTTTCCATCTTTATTTCTTCCCAATAAAAAACCACCACCACCGAGATTGCCGGCATCGGGATAAACTACTGCCAGCGCGAGTTGTACAGCAATGGCAGCATCAAATGCATTTCCACCTTCTTTCATTACTACAGCGCCTACAGCACTCGCGAGCGGATGCGCCGTAGCAACTGCTGCTTTAGTAAAAGTACCCGATTTTGTTTGTGCATAATGATAAGGGTCTACAATTTTTCCTGCACCTAGCCAGGATAGTTGTGCATTCCCCGAAGCATAGAAAAAAAGAAAAAATGCGACAAATTTTATTTTATAAATCATATCTCTTTTTTATATGTACAAATATATTCATTTAAAACCTGCAATAATTTTGAATTTTGCAGGCAGGATAAGTTTTTATAATTTCACTATTCTAAAAAATTGCTTTATGAGAAAAATATTATTTTGCTTTCTTCTTTTACTAATGGGTTCCAATTTTCTTTTTGCCCAAAATGTTCAATCCCCTGCTGAATTTTTAGGATATACTTTAGGTACAAAATATACACCACACTATAAAATTGTTGCGTATTTTAATGCCGTAGCGCAAGCCGTACCTGGTATGGTGAAAGTGGAGAAATATGGAGAGACAAATGAAGGCCGGCCGCTTATGGTGGCTTATGTAGCTTCTACCGAAAATATGCTAAACCTGGATGCCATCCGTAAAAACAACCTTCGAATTGCAGGTGTAGCAAAAGATAAAATAGCGCCGGTAATGCAGGGCACTCCGGCAATTTGCTGGCTAAGTTATAATGTGCATGGAAATGAGCCTACTTCTTCTGAAGCTGCTATGCAAACTTTATACGCATTAGTAGATCCATCAAATACACAAACAAAAACATGGTTAAAAAACACTGTTGTAATTATTGATCCATGCCTTAATCCTGATGGAAGAGACCGCTATGTAAACTGGTACAATGATGTTGTAGGCAAAAATTTTAATGCAGACCCGCAAGCCCGTGAGCATGATGAACCCTGGCCACGTGGCAGAACAAATCATTACAACTTTGACCTGAACCGCGACTGGTCCTGGCAAACACAAAAAGAAAGTAAGGCGCGTCTTAAATTGTATAATTCCTGGTTACCGCAAGTGCACATTGACTTTCACGAACAAAGCTATGATGACCCCTATTTTTTCCCGCCTGCTGCAGAGCCTTTTCATGAAGTGATCACACCGGCACAACGTGAATTTCAAAACTTGTTTGGTCAGAATAATGCAGCTCATTTCGATTCCAATAACTGGCTCTATTTTACCCGCCAGGAATTTGATATGTTTTATCCATCTTACGGTGATACTTATCCAACCTATAACGGTGCAATTGGCATGACGTATGAACAAGGTGGCATTGATGCAGGCCTTGGCGTGAAAACTTCTACAGGTGATACGCTCACACTCGTTCAAAGAGTAGCGCATCATTATACAGCTAGTATTTCCACGATAGAAACTGCTTCTAAATACGCTGACCGCTTAGTCAATGAATTCAAAAAATTCTATGATGATGATATCAATGGCGCCGGGTTTTTATACAAAACTTATGTGCTCACCAGTGATGATGCAAATACGATTCAGTCCATTGCGGATTTACTCACTAATAATGGTATTGAATATGGGGTAACTCCTCAAACTAATTTCAGTGGTTATAATTATTTTACCGGGAAAGATGAAAATTATGTTGCTAAAAAATACCAGATTGCAGTTTCATCTTATCAGCCAAAAAGCAGGTATGCAAAAGTTTTATTTGAACCTAAAAGCCTTTTAAGTGATTCAGCAACTTATGATATTACGGCATGGTCTATTCCCTACGCCTATGGTGTAAATGCGTATGCAGTGAAAGACAAGCTGGATGTGAGCCCATATAACGGCCCCATACAAGTTCAAAATATCCAAAGCAATTATGGTTTAATCATTCCTTATAAATCTTTCGACGCGGCGAAATTGCTTAGTTATCTTTTGGTACATACAGTACAGGTACGTTATGCGGAAAAATCATTTACCTATAACAATAAAGTATATGATCCGGGAACATTAATTGTATTAAAAGGGAATAATGTTTCGAACTGGAATGATATAACAAATACGGCGTGCCAGTTATTTTCTATACAGGCAGAAGAAGTAAGTAGTGGTTTTATGCAAAAAGGTTATGATTTTGGTTCTGATAAAACACCCTTTATACATGCACCAAAAGTAGCCATGCTTACGGGTAGTGATATATCATCTGAGGCAGCAGGTGAAGTATGGGACTTCTTTGATGAATCGCTGCAATATCCTATTTCCCTGGTGAATGTCAGCGACTGGGATAATTTAAAATTCACTGATTACGATGTATTGATTTTGCCCGATGGAGATTATCCATTTACGGATGATAAAAGTGCGATGGATAAAATTAAAAGTTTTATTCGCCAGGGAGGGAAAGTGATTAGTATGGAAAGTGCCGTGGAGCAATTGTCATCAGGCAATTTTGGTTTTAGTCTCAAAGAAGCAAAAGATGCAGATAAAGCAGATTCCACAACTGATTATTCTTTACTTAAAAAATATGGCCAGCGGGAAAGAGATTATTTAAAAAATAGTATTCCGGGAGCAATTTATAAATTAGAATTAGATAATTCGCATCCGCTAGCTTTTGGTTATCCTGATTTTTATTTTACACTAAAACAAAATACTGATTTATACAATTACATGAAAGATGGTTGGAATGTGGGTGCTTTAAAAAAATCCAATTATACGAGTGGTTTTGTCGGAAGCACTTTAAAACCAGAATTAATTGATGGAACACTTATCGGTGCAACAGGATATGGCCGCGGAAATATTATCTTTTTTGCTGATGATCCATTGTTCCGGCTATTTTGGCAAAATGGTAAACTGATGTTTTCTAATGCAATTTTTCTTGTTGGAGAATAAAAGAGGAAGCATTTAAAAATATATTATTAAATACCCTTTGAAAGTCTTTTCTTTCCCGGGGTATTTTCTTTTTTCCCCCAACCCCATATTAAAAAATCAGGTAAAGCAGCAGCCCAGGTAGGGACATCATGTTTTCCATTGGGCAATTCGAGGTATTTAATATTGCCTTTGGGATAACCAATTTTCTTCAATTCGGAAATAATGTCGCGGGTATCATCTATCACATCAATGATTCCATTTTTATTCCGGTCCGCGCTTTCATCACCGGCGCCACATTCAAAGAAAAAATGCAGCCATGGAAAATAGGTACCATTTTTTACCTGTTCATGCATGATGCGGTGCTTGTCATCATTATAATCATCTTCATAAGCTGCGCTGCGCCACCAAAGTGAGCCACTGAAAACACCGCATTTTGTAAACTCTTCCGGGTGATTCCATACTATATCCATGGCACTCAATCCGCCTAAAGAAAAACCTGCAAATGATTTTTCACGGAAGTTGGGTAAAAAATATCTTGTCCGGAGATATGGCAATAATTCTTTAAAAATAAAATCATTATATGCTTCAGCTTTTGCGCCCCTGCCCATATAATCCGGTGTTGCGGCCACACCATATTCCATTTTCCGATCCGGGCCGCAATGTATGCCGATACAGATCAAGGAACTGATTTGATCATTCGAAATCAAATTATCCAGGATATCACTAAAGGGCATACGGCGAAGATCCTGTCCATCATTCACAAGTAACAAACTTATGTTATCAGGATCTTTCACCTCTGTGGGCAGGTAAGCATCTACAATAACATCTCTATCTAGAAAAGTGGAATGGACGATGTTTTCTTCAACCAGCACATGGGTCGCGGTTATTTTCTCCGATGGCATATTTTTCAAAAATAAGGAAGCATTTTTTTCTCCCGAAAATTATTTTTTTTTAATCCGGATGAACATATTTACAAAATGATTCCCTACATTGTAAGCGTATAAAAAAACCAGGATTTATTTGTTCAAAAATTTTATTTATTAAATGTATATAAAATTCCATTATACCTTTTTTTAAATAATAAAGCAAGTAATTTTGCCCGGTTTTTCACTTAAATCAAAATCATTTTTATGAAAAAAATTGGCGTTTTATTTGGACAGGAACGTTCATTCCCGGAAGCATTTATTGAAAGGGTGAATAGTAAAAAAGTAGATGGCGTAATTGCAGAAGCTGTACACATCAACAAAGTGATGCAAGGCGAAGCATCGGAATATGCTGTTATCTTTGACCGTATCAGCCAGGATATCCCTTTTTACAGGGCTTATCTTAAAAATGCCGCGATCTGTGGAACTGCAGTTATTAATAACCC
>JBDTAN010000165.1:0-4559 GCA_039924585.1 Chitinophagaceae bacterium
GAACCGCTGTATAAATCCAGATTGTAGTAAACTACACGGGCGAAAAATGTAAATCGGGAAGCCATATAATTATTGATAACAGCGAGTGTAGTTGGAGAAACAGATGTGATATTAAAATTTGTACTGAGTGGCGCATTCTTATCTGGATCATGTTGCAGTCCGTGGTACATATCACAATCAATAAAAACCATTGATGGTATATTATGCGCCTTCAAAATATTAAACATATCATTTGTACATTCAAATCTTAATGCCCTTTTATCTTCCACTGAAAAAACTTTGTATGGGCCATCTGGAAGACAGTTTTCTTCAGTAACATATGGCTCATGATCTATTGGGGGATAAATAACATATTGATATTTTTTTTGGGGTGAAAAGACCGGGTCTTTTGCTCCCATAAATCCAATCATCGGTTTTGGAAGTGCAGTTCCGTTACGTGATAAGAATTCATATTCTGTTCCGGTTTTGCTTGTACTAATAGGAATTCCATAAGCGCCCCACATACACCATAATGCTTTTATCTTATCGTGGAAGTTTATATCTGTTGTTCCCCGGTAAAAATCAGCGTCAATTGGGCCAAGAGCGGTAAAAATATTATTTGACCCCGCAGGTGAAGGAAATATGGAATCAATCTGTCCCTGTGTTGTATAATTAGCAACATTGCAGGCTATTAATCCACCAGCACTTTGACCAGCTATAAAAATATTATTTGTATCAATTCTATATGGAATATTATTTGTTGCAATATTCCTTTGATCAAGTATGGCAGTCCTTAAAGCGCCACGGCCATCTTGGCAACCTCTATAAGTCGCCATCATTTGTTGAACAGAAGTATATTTTCCATTTTGATCAAGGTCTTTAATTCTTCCTCTCCTGTATTCAACATTAATCACAATAAATCCTTTCTGCGCTATCTGTATGCAAAAATCATTTTCATAATTCAACTGGCTGCAATCCGAAAACCCACCGGCATGAAAAAGAAAAACAACTGGTAATGGACAATTTGTATAGATATGTCTGGGATAATACACGAAATAATACAAAGAAGAATCAAGCTGGCTACAACTATATCCAGTTGGACAGCCGGGCAAATTAACAAAGTCATGATAATCATCTATAAGCTCGCTTGCATTATCCTGTGCATACGCTACATCATAAAAACCCGGTATAGTTGTAGGAAAATGATTTTTTCCATAATACACTTTACTCGATTTAATAATGTCTGCACTTGCAAAAATAGAATCCCGCGGATCCCATGAGCAATTAAACGCAGTACTGTCGCATGGGTTTCCTTCAATTTTGTTTTTTGTGATTTTTGAAATGCCTTCCCTTATTTGTTTTTCTTTTGCAATCGTAAAGTCATTCATGCTTTTGCTAATACCTAAACTCTTTTCGGTAGGAATTTTATCAGTTACCTTATAAGAAAAAGGTTTTAATAAAATAGAAAACTTCTGTTTGTAAAATTCATGATTTACCCCGGAAGGATCTAAGGGATGGAAAAAATCATTGTAGCCCGTCGGCCGATTAAAAATAAATTTTGATTGATTTTTTTCCTTTGGCAAGTCCAAACGGTCACTACCAACATTATAAAACTTTGGAACCGATTTTTGGGAAGAAAAATTCAAACTGTTTGTTAAAGATTCAAATTGCATCGTGATCCCATGTGATGCTAATTCCGCTGAAATGCAAGCCAGACTTTGCTTTAAAGAATCGGAAGTAGCATTAGTCATTTCTACCCCCCCCTCCGAAGTATGCTGGCCTGCGCTATTTAAGTTTTTAACCAGCGGCTGGTAATGAATATTGTTTTGCAGGACTGGAAAGAGAGCCAGTCCAAGAACTGAAAAGAGATAGATCTTTTTCATGGTATGGTGTTTTGTTGAGAGGAAAAAGAAAATGCTATGTAAATATATATGAAAGTTAATGGATTTAACAAAATTTATTTTTGTGAAGTGATAAAGAATTTTAAGAGGAGTATTTATACAACTTGCTGCCCAAAAGTACATAACCTACAAAAGTGCGATCTCTATGGACATTGAGACAGGCAAAGGGACGATCCCATGAAAAAAAAAGTCTGCAACGAAATCAAAAAATCCTACATCTTAAATCACCAAATCCTACATTTTTTCTCATTCATTCTTTCAACAGAAAACTCACATATACCCTTCATCCGCGAAACTAAAATGCCCTTCATCGCTTACTATAATATGATCCATAATATGAATATCGAGATGCCGCGCGGCTTCCGATAATTTCTTGGTGAGTTCTTCATCTGCATTACTTGGCCGCAAGTTTCCACTGGGATGATTGTGGCAAAGAATAAGATTGACTGCGTCATACTCCAGCGCTCTTTTAAAAATGATCCGCGGATCAGCCACCGTGCCCGTAATGCCGCCTTCACTCACGATTTCAAAATGATTGATCTTATTGGCCCTGTTTAAATACAACACCGCAAACACTTCGTGTTTTTTGTATTGCAACTGTGATTTTAAATAAGCCGCCACATCCGTACTTTTTGTGATGCGCGTGATCTTTTTTTCAAACACATCGCGACGAAGGCCAAGCTCCAGTGCCGCTGCAATGGCAATCGCTTTGGCATTTCCAATGCCTTTAATCTTCAAACATAAAATTTCTTTTACAGACATTTTGCTCAGTTTGCCCAGGTCATTATTCACTGCATTGAGCATGTTGCGCGAAACATCCAGGGCACTTTGATCCTGGGTTCCATTATTAATTATTATAGCGATAAGTTCTGCATAACTCAGTGCATCTTTTCCTTTCAACAGCATTTTTTCCCGCGGCCTATCGTCTTCCGACCAGTTTTTGATGGATGTATATGTCATGTGCAAAATTAATTTTCTATAAAATACAATATCTTTCTCATTTTTTTATCTTCGCCGCTTATAAATCTATTATGGGCCCGTCAGTAAAAATTTTCTCCGGCACCGGTTCTAAAGAATTGGCTGCCAAAATTGCCAAACAGTTTGGCGCTCCATTGGGAAAAATAAATATTCAAAAATTCAGTGACGGGGAATTGCAGCCTGTCTTCCTGGAAAGTATTCGCGGTGATTATGTATTTCTCGTGCAAAGCACTTTTTCGCCATCCGAAAATCTCATGGAATTGTTACTCATGATCGATGCGGCAAAAAGGGCAAGCGCATACAAGATTATCGTCGTAATTCCCTATTACGGTTATGCAAGGCAGGACCGGAAAGATAAACCACGCGTAGCGATCGGTGCAAAATTGATTGCCACACTGCTGGAATCCGCCGGCGCAGACCGTGTTATCACCATGGACTTACACGCACCTCAGATACAGGGCTTTTTTGATATACCCGTAGATCACCTGGACAGTTCCGCAATTTTTATCCCTTATATTGAAAAATTAAATCTTGAAAACCTTACCTTTGCCGCCCCCGACGTGGGAAGTACCAACCGCGTAAGGGAAATTGCCAGTTATTTCAATGCAGAAATGGTGATCTGTGACAAGCACAGGAAACGGGCAAATGAAATAGCAAGTATGGTGGTGATCGGGGATGTGGCAGGAAAAGACATCATACTCATTGATGATATTTGTGATACTGGAAGTACGCTGGCAAAAGCTGCGGGTTTACTTCGCGAAAAAGGAGCAAAAACGATCAGGGCATTTTGTACGCATCCAGTTTTGAGTGGCAATGCGTATGAAAATATTGAAAACAGTGTACTCGAGGAAATGGTGGTTTGTGATACCATTCCCCTGAGAAAAGAAAGTAAAAAAATACGCGCTGTATCCGTTGCAGATTTGTTTGCAATTGCGATTCGCAACGCGTATGAAAATAAAAGTATAACAAGCCTTTTTGTTCATTCACAAATGAGGGGAAAGCGCTGATGGTATAAAGATTTTTTAAAACAAAAACAACAATGAAGACAATTACGATCGAAGGTCACCTGAGGACCGAAACCGGGAAACGAGCCACCCGCCAACTTCGCTCTCAGGAAAACGTGCCTGGTGTAATTTATGGCGGCAAGGAGGAAGTATCCTTTTATGCACCGGCCAGGGCATTTAAATCCCTGGTTTATACCGGCGAATTTCAATTGGCACAGGTAAATGTAGATGGAAAAACGTATCGCTGCATTTTAAAAGATTTGCAGTTTGATAAAATCTCTGATGCATTGAACCACGTGGATATGCTGGAATTAGTAGATGGGAAAAAAGTAATAGCATCACTTCCTTTAAAATTCACAGGCGCTTCGAAAGGCGTGAAAGAAGGTGGTAAACTGGTTACAAAGATCAATGCTATCAAAGTAAAAACTTTACCCAAAAACCTGGTTGAAAGTATTGAAGTAGATATTACCGACCTGGAACTCAACGGAAATATCCGCGTTCAGGATATACAGGTAAAAGATATGGAAATTATGAATTCCCCAAGAATTCCGATAGCTTCCGTAGTGATGACAAGACAATTAAAACAGGAAGAGGCTAGTGGTAGCCCTACGCCTGCTGCAACGGCAACGGCTGCTGCACCGAAAGCCGCTGCTCCTAAAGCTGTACCAAAAGAAGAAAAGAAGAAATAATTTCTTTC
>JBDTAN010000166.1:0-7859 GCA_039924585.1 Chitinophagaceae bacterium
GTGCATTGATTTTTACAATGCAGTTACACGCACAATCTTATCTAAAAATACATCAACAGGCCATTGTCGTGGATACACATAATGATATTTTAATGAAAGCTGTGGATGAAGGTTTTTCATTTGACCATGATCTCACCGGTAAAACAATGAGCGACCTGGACCGCTGGAAAAAAGGTGGCCTTGATGTGCAAATTTTTTCCGTGTTCTGCGAAGGCGATACCAAAAATCCATTTGCAATGGCGAATCGGGAAATAGATAGTTTAGATGCAGTAGTGGCGCGCAATCCAGGTAAAATTGTAAAAGTGTTCAATTATGCAGAATTGCTGAAAGCTGTAAAGCAAAATAAGATCGCGGCGATGGTGGGCGTAGAAGGCGGACATATGATCGAAAATGATTTAGACAAATTAGATGCGTTGTATAAACGTGGCGCACGTTATTTAACGCTCACACATAATATTTCTCCTTCCTGGGCAACAAGTGCTGCTGACGAAACAACTAATCCAAATTTGCCCCATAAAGGTCTTACAGATTTTGGGAAAAAAGTCGTGCAGCGAATGAATGCACTCGGCATGATGATCGATGTGAGCCACGTGGGCGATCAAACTTTTTGGGACGTGATCAATACTACAACCAAACCGATTATTGCTTCGCATAGTTCAGTGTATGCATTGGTTCCGCACAGGCGAAATTTAAAAGATGATCAAATAAAAGCTATTGCTAAAAATGGTGGTGTGATCCAGGTAAATTTTAATCCCGGTTTTATAGACAGCAGCTTCGATAAAAAAGAACAGGCTTTTCTTAAAAAACATAGCGTGGAATTTGATTCATTGATTAAAAGTGGAATGCTGGATTTTTACGCTACAGATTTTTTATATACAAAATATAAAGCAGAGGCAAACGCAATCAGGCCGCCCCTTTCCATGCTTATTGATCATATCGAATACATCATTCATTTGGTGGGCGTGGATTATGTGGGACTTGGTTCTGACTTTGATGGCATCAATCTTTCACCACAACAATTAGATGATGTAACGGATTATCCGTTGATCACAAAAGCATTGGTAGAAAGAGGTTATGGTAAAAAAGATATAACCAAAATTCTCGGTGGGAATTTATTGCGGGTTTTAAAAGTGAATGAAGTAAAATAAATTTTGATTTGAAATTTTCCAAACTAGTTATTGATTTTTATATTTCATACAAATTTAAAAATTGCAATCCAACTAAATTAATTGCAAAAAACATAAAGCGTTCCGCCGGAACGCATTTTTAAATTTATAATTATTTTAAATAATCCCTTATAAAAAATCCAACCTTATAATTTTAATTTATAGCCCGCATGCTTGAAATAAACCCAATTTTTTTATTTCATAAATCATTTCATCAAATGTGATGCAATCACGGCAAATGCAGTTGCCGCATTCAACGATTCTGCGCCACCTTTTTTGGGAATGGTAATGCGCGATGTAATATATTTTTGCAAATTTTCATGAATGCCTTTCCCTTCATTACCAATTATTAAAATGCCTTTTTCCTGTTTTGGCATCGAATAAATATTTTCCCCGGACAGCATTGCTCCATATATAGGCAAACGCGTTTCATGCAAAAATTTTTCCAAATCTTCATAGACGATCTGTACGCGCGCTAAACTTCCCATAGAAGCCTGCACCACTTTCGGGTTATACATATCCGCACATTCTTTTGACGCGATAATATTTTCCCAGCCAAACCAGTCAGCCGTGCGAATGATATTTCCCAAATTTCCCGGGTCCTGGATTTCATCCAAAACCAATACCCAATTACTTTTTGATGAATTTTCTACATTCTTTTTTTGCGGAAAAATAGCCAGCACCTGGTTGGACGTTTTGAAAAATCCGGCTGTTTGTAACTCTTCTTCCGTTGCCGCGTACACAAATTCTCCCTGTATTTCCGGGTTTTGGCTGAGCCAGTTTTCCGTGGCAAATAATTTTAACGGAACAAATTTTTCCTTCAAAAATTCACAAACTACCTTATCTCCTTCTGCCACAAAAACGGCTTCCGCATCACGTTTTTTTTTGGCGTGCAAAGATTGAATATATTTGGCCTCAATTTTACTAATCATTATCTATGCGTTTGAGCAATAAAATCATTTTATTTTTTTCTCTAACCTTGTTCATCACCTCTTTCATTTCCTGTTCGGAACAGAAAGTACTTTTTTTTAACCGCACCAAAGTAAAAAATTTTCCGGTAGATACACCATTCGTTTTTGATAATATTTTAAATCTGCAGGGCGAAATTTCTAAAGATGAAAAAAAGAGCCTCACAATTGGGTTGGAAAATTATTGGGATGATAGCCTGAAATCCCCGAAAGTACAGCAGTTTGGACTATTTTATAAAGAAAAATATCCACCCATTTTTGATTCTTCAAATATTACGCGCACTGAAGGGTTGATGAATAATTTTATGAATTCACAGGGATTTTATCACGCGCAATATTCAGATTCTTTTTATGTGGATACATTCAATACGCAGGAACGTGTAACCGTAATTATGAATATCATCACGGGTAAACGTACGCTGATCGATTCTGTTCATTACACGTTTCAGGATTCCGCGCTGGAACTTATAGCCAGGAATAATACCAAAAAGACGTTGATCACGCCTGGCAAAACTTCGTATTCAAAACAAATAATTGGAGCGGAACTGGACAGGCTGGTATATCAATACCGGCGAAGGGGATATTTTTTCCTCACGCGGGATAATCTTGTGGCGATCGTTGATACCACTGATTTCAGTTTATTAAAATTAACACTAGATCCTTTTGAACAGGCACAATTAATGGCCGAAGCGGAAGAAAGGCGCAAGCAAAATCCCACAGCTTTTATTTCCATTCAGGAAAGAGCAAACCCGGATACATTAAGTCCCGCCTCAGATTCCATTTTTTTCAAAAAATATTATGTGGGGCGAAATTATATTTATCCCGAAACAAGAAATTATGATATCCCGGATAGTATTATGCGCCACCCGGAACAATGGAATATAGATTCTACCAAAAATATTTCTATATATAGCAAACAGGACCTTTTTAGATTTTCGGTTTTACGCACGCATACTTACACGCACAAAGGGGCAATATACAATGAAGATAATTTTTATAAAACGTTGAATAATTTTACACAAATCGGCGCCTGGGACCGCGTAGATTACCGCACCGTGATACGTGGAAATGATACGGTAGATTTTCATTATTTTTTGACACCGGCAAAAAAAGAAACTATCACGCTCGGCCTGGAAGCAAGCAGAAATACGGGTGATTTTTTAACATCATCAAATTTATTCGGGTTGTCATTTAATATTACGTATCGCAACAGGAACGTGTGGCACCGTGCCATTCAGTCATCTACTACGTTTAGTAACGGGGTAGAATTTAGTTTTGATAAAAACAATCCATTATTGCAAACTGTTCAATCTTCTTTGAATCATTCGTATATTTTTCCAAAATTCATAGCACCATTTAAAATCATAAAAACAGGAAAGCTCGATGCCATTCGAACAATTATAAATCTCAGCGCTGCTTATTCTGACAGAAAAGATTTTTTTCGTGTTCGTTCACTCACCGCCGGGTGGGGTTATGAATGGACAAAGAAAAATAAAATATGGCAATACAAACCTTTGAACATAGAATTATATTCACTCGACACCTTGCCTTTACTGGACAGCGCATTTCGTACTAACCCATTTTTACGCACATCATTTAATACCGGTTCGGTGGTGAGCCAGCAACTAAGTTTTAGTGTAAATTATCCCGACCGAAAAAATCCTGCAGCCAATAATTATATTAGAATTTCTGCAGAAGAATCAGGTGCATTGCTTGGCTTGATTAAAAGTTTGGATGATAAAATTTACAGGTATATAAAAGTAAATGCGGAATATCATCGCGTGGTTGCTTATCGAAAATCTGCATTAGCTTTTCGTGCCACGGCGGGCATTGGGTATAATTTTGGCAGTAATTCAAAATTTGGTAATACGCTTCCATTCTTCAAACAATTTGTTGAAGGCGGGCCAAACAGTATGCGCGCCTGGGGCCTGCGACTATTGGGTTTGGGCTCTTCGCTGGTAAGTGATACGTCGGATATTTTCCGTGACCGCTATGGTGATATGCAACTGGAAACCAACCTTGAATACCGATATAATATTGCGCAGTTCAGCAGTTTAAAACTCGGTGGCGCAATCTTCACAGATATTGGAAATATCTGGAATATCCGCAAAAATGCAGAAATTCCTAATGCCCAATTTGATATCAGCCGATTAGGTACCGACCTCGCGATTGGTGTTGGAACAGGATTAAGATTTGACTTCAATTATTTTTTGATCCGCGTGGATTTTGGTATCAAATTAAAAGACCCGGCACGTTATGAAAACAATGGCTGGCTCAAGCTTTCAGACTTCACCTGGAAAAATTATGAGTATGGTGTTTTCAATCCCATTACAAATAGGGTCGAACCGCTGCCGCGAAATAATTATGCGGTACAATTAGGAATTGGTTTGCCCTTCTGATATTTTTTTTAATGAATTTATATACACTTCAAATTCATTCGGCGTCATTGCATCATCCACGGAAAATTCACCAATGCTTGTGCGGCAAAGTTCGCTGAGGTATGCACCTGTACCCAATGCGCGGCCCACATCATGAGCGAGACTTCGGATATATGTGCCGGTAGAGCAAACAACTTTAAATTTTATTTCAGGTAATTTCAGGGATAAAATTTCAAAAGAAAAAATAGTAACACGTCGTGGTTCCATTTTTACTTCAATGCCTTTCCGCGCGAGGACATACGCTTTTTCACCATCTTTTTTTATGGCAGAATGAATGGGTGGTATTTGTAAAATTTCACCGGTAAAATCTTTGATAACATTTAAAATATTTTCTTCAGTAATGTGCTCATATTCTTTAATAAATTCCGGTTCGGATTCAAGGTCGTACGTGGGTGTGGAAGCGCCAATGGTCATCGTGCCGGTATAAGTTTTCGGCATGCCCATATATTCCGTAATTTTTTTGGTAAATTTTCCCGTGCAAATGATCAAAAGCCCTGTGGCCAATGGATCCAGCGTACCGGCATGGCCAACTTTAGAAACCTGCGTAACGATTCTCACTTTTTTCACCGCATCAAAACTTGTCCAGCGAAGTGGTTTATTAATGAGTATCATTTGCCCTTCGAGGTAAGGCTGCATTGCAGGATGAACAGGTTTTTGTTTCATAGATAATTGCTGCGAAATTAATTTAAGATTTGAGATTTATGATTTAAGAATTTTTGTAAGTAAAAAAAATGAGAATGACAATACGGATTTTATTTTTTTTTATTTGAAAATAAGCCATTTCACTTGTTAAAATAAATAAGCCATTTTAATCTATTGCTGTATTCAATTAATTAAAACGTGTTATAAAAAGAGAAGCTAAAAATTGTGATCTGACAACTATGAGCAGTCTGAAGAGAAAAATAACAACAAAAAAATATAAGATAAAAGTTTAAAAAACAAGCAACAAAAACTGTTCGTTTTTAGTTGTTAGCTTTTCTCTATCAAATCCGGCTTTGGCTTATTTCGACTCATTTGGACTGCGCTCAATGCAAGTTGCTCAATGCAAGTCGCTCAGCCGGCATTTACAATTTACAATTAACCATTTACAATTATTCCTTGATTAATTTCAGCCTCACGATTTTATCTTGTTGCGCTACCTGCACAAAATAAGTACCTTGGGCCAGTGCCCTAATATTCAATGTTGCGGAACTGCTTTGGGTAAAATTCTGGCTGGATATTTCTCTTCCCTGCATGTCGGTTATTTTTATAATGGTATTTATATTTTTATTTAAACCTTTCACCGTTACCGTAATTTTTGCGGGATTTGGATACAATGAAATAACTCCGTTATCATTGAACACTACTTTTACAACCGGGCTGAAAGTATCGGTACCATTGATTGCGTTTTCTCTTATTCTATAATAGTTGGTACCCACCAAAGGATTTTTATCGGTATAACTATAATTACTTGCAACACCTTTTGCAGGAACTGTATTGATGCCCACATAATCATTTGCATTACTACTTCTTTCAACTGTAAAAGATTTTGTGCCACTTTCATTGAGTGTTTGCCAGGTGATGGTGATGGCATCATTATTTTGCGCGGCTTTTACATCTTTGAAGTTCGCTGCGAGAACGTTATCGCCATTTAAGCGAACCATTATTATTGCAGTCATTGATTGGAGATAATGAGTCAATTGACCTGTTGCCAAAATTTTTCCGGATGATAAATAATGTATTGATCTTGTGCCAACATTACTTGAATCTTTGGTAATAATTGTAAAACCCTTATTTCCAAAATTTGTATCTAACTGACCATTTTGTGTATATCTGCTAATTACAATCTCACTAAAAGAATAAGCAATATTTGCCGAACCACATGCTAGAATTTTACCATCCGGCTGAAAGTCAATACCATCATTATTTGATCCATCTACATTTTCTAAATTAGGAATAATACCACCATTATCACCAAAACCAGCATCAATTGTTCCATTTTCATTGAAGCGGCAAAGGGCCATAAAGAATCTTTTATTACCAGTCGTTCCAACACAAACAATTTTTCCATCTTCCTGTATTGCCATTTCATTCATATTCGAATACCAGTCTCCAGCCTGATTTTCTCCAAAAATAAATTTTGCAATACCTTTTACCCCGAAGCTATTATCAACACTGCCATCCTGATTAAAACTTTCCAGTTCGTAAGAAGGATGAGAGTCGTTTGAATAATAAGTATTACCTATCACTAATCTTCCATCCGGACGCATTATCAGTGCAACAGCATTTATATTATATACATGTTTATTTACTACAATTCCGCCCTCACCAAAAGATGCATCAAGACCTCCATTGGACATTAGCCTGTAAATAAAATTTCTTCTATCATCATACTCTTCTTTTTCGGCAGTACCTGAAACAACAATTTTTCCATCTGGTTGTAATATAATTCCTGAAGAATAAGCCTGATTTTCAATTTCTACACTATCAAGTCCATTAACCCCAAAACTACTGTCAATAGACCCATCCGGATTGCATCTGAATACACCTGAAAAAACCTTGTCACCTTCGGGGTAATATTCCCCAATGCCCACAATTTTGCCATCTGGTTGCAAAATGAATCGATTGTTTGATGTGAAAAATTTACCTCTAAAATAAAGGGTTGTTCTTCCATGCTTGCCAAAACTTTGATCATAAGTGCCATCCGGATTAAAACGATCTAATACATTGGCACCACTAACGAAAATTATTTTTCCATCTTGCTGGATCAATGACCTTCCACCAAAAAAAGATTTTTCAACGACGATAGTTCCTCCATCTCCAAAAGTTTGATCAAGTGTACCAGCCTGTGCATATATTTTTTGATTGCAAAAAATTATTGTAATCAAAAAAGCTAAGAATGATTTTAAATTTCTAATGTGTGAAATTTTAGGTTAAATAAATTTCGTCGTTTGAAATTAAATTTTTTCACACAAATCCGGGGATTTATTTTTTTAAAATAAAAAAGGCGATGCAAAACTTCTTGATGCTTTATGAATTAAAAGTATAGATGCATCCAGATGAACCTGGATTAAAATAACACAATGATCTCTATGGCCATAGAGACGAAGAAAAACCAAAAGCCGGTAACTAAAAAAACATACATAAAAGTTAATTGAATTAATCATCTTTTCAATTGCCACTGCTTTTAAGCAGTGGTCTAAGAAAACAATATTAAATGGGCTTTAGCCCAAAATGAAATGTGGCTAAAGCCATTAACATCATCAAATATTTTTAAACCACGACTTAAAAGTCGTGGCAATTGATTC
>JBDTAN010000167.1:0-3111 GCA_039924585.1 Chitinophagaceae bacterium
ATCTGCATTTTCTATCATGCATCCTTTTTTTGTTTCCATGACAGATGTGAAATATAACCCCGGCGATAAAGACCTGGAGATAAGTGTGCGGATTTTTACAGATGATTTAGAAAATGTCCTGCGAAAATACACAACAACGAAAGTGGATATTTTACATCCTGAAAACCAGGATCAAATGAACCAGGAAGTTTATAATTATTTAAAAGGTAAATTAAAGATCCAGGTAAATGGTGCGCCGGTTCAGTTTCGTTTTATTGGATATGAACAAAAAAGTGAAAGTATCTGGACTTACCTCGAAGTGGATAATGTGGCTTTGCCTAATAAAATAAAAATGGTCAATACAATTCTACAGGACCTGACACCGGACCAGATCAATTTAATACAGGTAAAAGTGCTGGACAAAACACAAAATACAAAATTGAGTTATCCGGATGCTGTTTGGGAATTTAATTTTTAGCTTCTATCTTTTCTTCCTCTTCTGCTTCTTCCTGGAAAGTAACAAGTAATTTGTCAATCCGGTGATTATCCATATCTATAATTTCAAAATCGAAGCCATTCCATTGCATTTTTTCCCCCGCGACAGGAATTCTTTTCATGTGGTGTAATAAAAAGCCGGCAAGTGTATTAAAGTCCTGGTCTTCGTCATCCATCCAGTCCACCTTATCAAAATAACTCAGGAAATTATAAAATGGAATTTGTGCGTCGATCAGGTAACTGCCATCAGGGCGATTTATAATTTCATAATTATCTTCATCCTGCTCGGGAATATCACCCACGATTGCATCGAGAATATCATTTAATGTAATAATGCCCTGCATACTGCCATATTCATCTACAATAATTGCAGAGTGCCGTTTTGTTTGTTTAAATTTTTCCAGCAATTGATACGCCGTATTATTTTCAGGAACATAAATTGCGGGAACCATAATTTCCTTCAAAGTTTTTTCTGGTGATTCCCAGAAAATTTCTTTGAGTGAAACCATACCACAGATTTTATCTACATTCCCTTCACACACAGGATAAACAGAATGCGCCAGGTCTTCATCCAATTTTTTGATTTCAGCAACTGTTGTATTTACATCCAGCCAAATCGTATCACTGCGATGCGTCATCAATGAAGTGATATTGCGGTCACCCAAATGAAATACCCTTTCAATAATTTCCTGCTCCGCTTCTTCAATCGCGCCCTGTTCTGTGCCTTCACTAATTAATGCTTTGATTTCTTCTTCAGTTACCTGGTTATTTTTATTTTTTATGTTTAAAATTTTTACGAGAAAATTGCTAGAATGACTGAGTAACCAAATGAACGGATATGTAAAATAGGAGAGGATGCGCATCGGCGCGGCAACAGCTTTTGCAATACCTTCCGGGTTGCTGAGGCCTATACGTTTTGGAACAAGTTCTCCAATGACCAGGGAAAAATAAGTGATCACTAAAACAACAATAAAAGTGGCAATACCATTACTGTAAGCAGCGATTGCAGGAAATGTCTGAACATATGCTGCGACCGATTCTTTAATACTTGAGCCGGAAAAAATACCCGTTAATATGCCAATCAGCGTGATGCCAATTTGCGTAGTGGACATAAAAAGTTGTGGCTTATTGCTGAGGAGTAAAGCTTCTTTTGCACGGTGGTCGCCTTTATTAGCCTGCGCTTCCAGCCTGGCTTTTCTTGCAGAAACCAGTGCGATTTCTGCCATTGCAAATAAGCCATTTATAACGATCAGGCAAAAAATTATCAGGATCTCTATCATATATATTTCGGCAAAGTTACTGAATATAGAGGATGTTTAAAAAGCAGGCGACTTTTCAGGGAAAAAGTATGTATCATGTTTTTGCTATGGGAATTAATGGTGGCATTCCAATTCTACGGTTGAAAATTGAAGCTGTTACATATCCAATAATGCTGCCAATGATCGCGCCGCCAATGATATCCAAAGGATAATGCACGCCTACATAAACTTGTCCATAACTGATTGTTGCGGCCCAAACAAAAAAGAGCAAAGACCATTTACCCAAATATTTATGTAATGTCATGTAAAAAAATACAGCAACCCCAAAATGATTAACGGCATGAGACGATGGAAAACTTCCACTGGACGGACAGCGATTGATCAATAAATTGACATGCATTCGTAAAAGTTCATCATTGCATGGACGCGGCCTGTTGACCCAGTTCTTTAAAAGATTACTGCTTATCTGGTCCGTCAGTGAAACGGTGATGATCAATGAAAGCACCCAGGGCCATGCTTTCCAGCCAAAATTTAAAAATATAAAAAGTAATAAAAAAAGGTATAATGGAATCCATGTGGTGGCATCCCGCCACCAGGGAAATACACCATTTAAAAAAGAATTTGTCCAGCTATTATTGATTTTTAAAAACAAGTCCCGGTCCAGGTCAAGAATATTGGAAAGGAAAACCTGGACAGATCCCAGTGAAGATTGGTTTAATAATATCATAACTTATAATTACCGGCTTGCAGCACAGTGTATTTAATCCTTACTTTTGTGCACGATGAGAAAATTAAAAATACCAAGATACATTCAATGGATCGCATTAACTGCAATATTTTTTTTATTGGTGATGTTTTTATTGCGCCTGTCAATGGTTTTATTTTTTAAATCACCCGCTGGAACGGAAGTTCCGTACAAAGATATTTTTATTTTAGGGTTTCGCTACGATCTCCGCGATGCATGCATTCTCTCGTTAATTTTATTTTTATTGGGAAGTATTAAACCGCTTCATCCGTTTGACAGAAAATTGGGTAGGGCAGTGGCATTCTCTATTTTAGTGATCGCTATTATTTTATTTACCATATTTTATGTTTTTGATTTTGCTAATTATGCCTATTTATCACAGCGGCTTACCGCGTCTATTTTAAACTATTTGCATGATGCCAAAATTTCCATGGGCATGGTCTGGCAAACGTATCCCGTAATTTGGATCATACTGGGCATTCTTATTTTTATTGCATTTCTGATTGCAGTAGTGCGGCTCATTTATAATTTCATGTTGTCGCGAAAGCCGCACACTACGCGGACTTCAAGAATAGTTTGGGGATTTGTTTTCTTTATTATTTTAGGTCTCGGCATTTTTGGAAGAGCAGGACA
>JBDTAN010000168.1:0-3815 GCA_039924585.1 Chitinophagaceae bacterium
TGGAAAAAAATGAAACACCGGAATCTTTAGCGACAAAAATTCATGAACTGGAACATACTTACTTTGCACCCGAGATTGAAAAATTATTACTTTCTAAATAAATTTTTTCTATGCTAAAAATACCTAAAATGCTCGCCACGATTGTAGTGCCGCTATGCATTTGTTCATTAAGCTGTAATAAATCCAGTTCCAATATTTCATACGGCCAGATCCGTGGTTTAGTGCGGCTTGTAGATGATTTGAACAATCCGCAATCTTACGCTGGCATGCAGGTTACAGCTGAAAAAACAGGCGTCAGTACGATTAGTGACTCATTAGGGCGATATTTCCTGAATGGCCTTCAAAATGGTACTTATAATTTAGTGTATTCAAAGCCTGGTTATGGGACTTATATTTTAGTGGGTTTTAATAATAACGGCAATGTATCTGATAATCCATCTCTCGTGCCTTTAGTGACTTTGGGTCAATTTTCAACCACTACTTTTACAGCACTGACTGTAAATATCAAGAATGACTCTATCATATTGCGTCCAACGATTTACCCGGAAGGTACAGCTTTACAACCTCGTGGCATTCGCTTTTTCTATGGAACTTCTCCGGATATTTCCAGTGAGAATTTTACGGCATATAGTACAGTATATCAACTGGCAAATACGACCGGTGTTTTAAAAGTTAGCAATGATTATTTTTATGCACTGGGTTTTACTTCGGGCGAAACAGTCTATATCAAAGGTTATGGAGATGCATTTTTTTCTGATGATTATGATGACCCGCAAACAGGCAAACATGTTTTCCCCAACCTCAACCAAACTTCTGTAGCGGCTGTATCATTTGTCCTTCCATAAAAATCATTCACCTGATCACTGCATATATTTTTCTAAAAAAAGATAGAGATTAAAATTTTCTGTTGGGAATTTTTCAATTTCTTTTTCCAGCAGTTCCTGCGTAATTCCCTGCATACGGTATTGCTGAATTTCAAACCAGGCTCTTTGCGCTAATAATTTTGTGCGTGCGCCATCATTTTTTTGAACTTGCAATTGTTTGTATATTTCCTGCAACAATTCCGGAATTCCCTCGCGGATAAGTGCATTCGTTTTAATTACCGGAATATTATTTTCATTTTTTTTAAAACCATGGCCCATTGTAGAAAGCAGGTTTTTGATAAATATATCTGCACCGGGACGATCACATTTATTGACCACAAAAATATCCGCCACTTCCAGCAAGCCTGACTTCAAAGTCTGCATAGAATCACCGGATTCCGGCACCATCACCACAACAGTTGCATCAGCCAGTGAAGCAATTTCTACTTCATTCTGTCCAACGCCAACTGTTTCAATAATGATGATATCAAAGCCTGCAACCTTCATCACATCTGCAATCGAGAGTGTGCGTGGATTTAAGCCACCTAAACTCCCTTTTGAAGAAAGTGAACGTATAAAAACATCAGGGTGCGTGTACCAATCATTCATCCGGATACGATCGCCCAGAATAGCGCCCCGGTGAAAAGGAGAAGAAGGATCAATACAAAGCACGCCCACTTTTTTTTTCTCGCTTATAAATCCATTGATCAGGCCATCTACTAATGTACTTTTTCCTGAGCCGGGCGCGCCGGTAATACCAATGATCTTTACTTCAGATGCGGGTAAAGATTTCAGCCATTCAAAATAACCCGGCGCATCATTTTCCACCAGGCTGATAGCACGTGCCAAAGCCTGGAAATCTCCTGAAGTAATGCGTGGAAGCAGGTTTTCAAACATCGTATGCAAACTTAAATGAAATCCTGCTTGTTTGCAAAAAGTCCCATTATTAAATAAGCGCAGAAAAGTTATCTTGCAAGCCAGACTTTTAAAAAATAATTTTAAAATAATGATCAATTTCATTCCCATTTTTCCATTGAATATTGTTGTTTATCCAGGTGAAAAAATAAACCTGCACATTTTTGAAGAACGCTATAAACAATTAATCAATGATATTGATTTGACTAAAAAACATTTTGGTATTCCAGGTATTATTGAAAATAAAATAGCGCATACTGGTTGCGTAATGTCCCTGGAAAAAATTGTACAGAAATATGATGATGGCAAATTGGATATCACTACTTTGGGCCAACAAGTATTTAATATTATTGAAGTATTGCCGGAAGTACCCGGAAAGCTTTACCAGGGCGCTATCGTATCTTACCCGGAAAGAATTGAACAGGGAAAATTTATTTTAAAAAATAAAGTTTTAAAAATGGTGCGTGACTTACATACAGCATTGAATATTTCAAAAACATTTTCTAAACCGGATAAAGAATTGACGAGTTATGATATGGCACATTCCGCAGGACTTTCGCTGGCAGAAGAATATGAATTACTGGAACTGCCGGAAGAAAATCAACGGCTGGAATATTTAAACCGGCATCTACAAAAAGTATTGCCGATTGTGAATGACATGGAAGCATTGAAAGAAAAAATAAAATTGAATGGGCATTTCCGGGAATTAAAAGGCTGGTAATATTTTTGGAGAAAATCTTTATGCAAAAAAATAATTGGCTTTATTTTAGATAAATATAATTTCATTAAAAAATCAAACAAACATTATGAATAAATTCTTCAGGGCTTTAATCGCCGGTTATGGCGCAAAAAAATTAGGTGGTGGATGTTTCAGTACGATACTGATTTTCGTGGTCCTTTACTGGGCGCTGGGTACATGCAATTCAAGCAAATCTGTTCAGCATACATTTAATCAAACACATTCTTCGAATATAGCTGCCGTGCAACCCGCAGCGAATAAGAGTGCATGTATGATGTATTAGGAGTTGGGGAAAAAAATTCACTCTGTGGAAATTGAAATTATTTTTAAGCTATTACTTTTTTTTAATGGTTTAAAAATTTTTGCATAAAAAAACCTCTTTATAAAAAGAGGTTGTGGTGTGGGGCGGGATCGAACCGCCGACACAAGGATTTTCAGTCCTTTGCTCTACCGACTGAGCTACCGCACCGGTTTAAAATCTATGTTCATTTTCACAGTTCGGGCTGCAAATATAAGGGCAGCATTCAATTTGCAAAAATCAATTCCGTTTTTTTATAAATAAAATGCAGCAAATAAAACACCCACATTAAAACTCGCAATTTTTGGGCGTCCTTGCAAAGGGTATTACATCGCGGATATTTCCCATGCCCGTTACAAATTGTACCATTCTTTCAAAACCGAGTCCAAAGCCCGCGTGTGGAACTGTTCCGAAACGACGGATATCCAGGTACCACTGCATTTCAGCGGTTGGCACATGCATTTTTTCCATACGTTCCAACAATTTATCCAACCTTTCTTCCCGCTGTGAACCGCCCACAATTTCCCCGATTCCCGGCGCCAAAATATCCATAGCAGCCACCGTTTTTCCATCTTCATTCATACGCATATAAAATGCTTTGATGCCTTCCGGATAACCCGTTACGATCACGGGCTTTTTAAAATGTTTTTCTACTAAATAGCGCTCATGTTCACTTTGCAGATCAATGCCCCATTGCACATCATACTTAAATTTCTTCTTTTTATAATGATTGCTGGCCAGCAAAATATCGATGGCTTCTGTATATGTTATTCTTTCAAAAGGTTCTTTACAAACAAGTAGTAATTTTTCCAGCAAACCCAGTTCACTTCTTTTTTCAACGGGTAACGCTTTTTCTTCTGAAGCCAGCCTTTCCGCTAAAAAATCCAAATCTTCTTTATTATTTTCCAGCACATATTGGATAATATTTTTTATAAATTCCTCAGCAAGATTCATATTATCTTCAATATCATAAAAAGCCATTTCAGGTTCCACCATCCAA
>JBDTAN010000169.1:0-6767 GCA_039924585.1 Chitinophagaceae bacterium
ATTCTCGATTATATTTAGGTGAACATTATCCAACAGATGTACTAGCAGGAGCCGCAGTTGGCGCAGGAAGCGCATTGCTGAGCAACTGGCTTTCAAAAAAGATCTTTAAGAAATAGTATTAGACTAAATATTTTTTAAAGGTCAAGATTTTCAATGATCGTGTTTTCTCCACAAATAGTATAACGATAATTTGGCATGGATTTTTGAATAGCCTTAAAGAAAACTTCGCCACAACCCGGACCTATCCAATCATGCAATTCTATGATGATCATTTTGGTTTTAGGTAACCAGTTTTCATAATTCGTTGAGAATAATTCTTTTTCACTACACTCAATATCTATTTTCAGTAAATCAATTTTTTCGATATTGAATGTTGATAATATCGAATCTAATGAAATTCCTTTTATAGAATCACTTTCATTACCACGTATCACCATTATCCCGGACTTTCCACGCTCCTGCTCATCTATTAATTTTAATTTACAATCTTCACTCCAAAGTCCCGCTAATACTGGTTTTAAACCAGCATATGAAACACAATTTTTTTTAAGCAATTCCATATTTTCCATATCAGGCTCAATGGCTATAATAGTTGCATTGGGAAATTTGTTTTTCATTAAAACAGAAAACAAACCAATATTTGCGCCTGCATCTATAATTATTTTTGGAGCAAAAGAAATTTCTAGTGCATACGCATCCTGTAAAAAAACCTGGTCAAACACCGCTTTATCCGAGGTGTTTTTTCTAAGTGAAATTGGATATAAAATTCCGGGAACATGAATCTTATTAAGTTGGTTAAATTTCAATTTAAAATAAATGATAAAGCCATTCCACAAACCAAATTTATCAATACAATTGGCTGCGCGTGAAAGAGAAAAAGTCATATTATTTTTGAGAAAAAGAGAAAATTAATTTACTAAAAATTCCATGCGAATCGTTAATGAACCTGTTTTTTGTTTGCTGCTGGTATTGAATGTTCCTCCAAAACTATAATCTTCATTGCTGTTTTTGCCGGTAATCTGGAATACACCCATCGTTGCTTTTTTCATTGCACCTAATTTACTTCCGGCATTTTTAGCGATCGTTTCTGCACGTGCCTTTGCATCCGCACTAGCTTTAGCGAGCAAATCCATTTTTACCTGGGTAAGATGTGTATTGTAATAAGATGGTGGCGCGGAATTGAGTTCAATACCATTTTGTATTAACTCTGTTACTTCGCGTGAAATTTTTTCAATTTGATCTACATTACTTGATTCCACTTTTACATTCTGGCTTAATGTATATCCCGTGAATTCAGCGCCAAGTGATCTGCCATTGACATCCTGTTTGTAATCAAAATCTTTTGCAATATCAACGGATGAAAAAATGATGCTGCTGTCACTTAATCCTTTTGAATGTAAATAATTGCGGATGGCAGTTTCATCTTCTTTTAAAGTTGTGTAAGCTGTTTTTAAATCAAACGATTTCCTGGAAAAAGTTGCATTCCACACGATTAGGTCACTCGCAAAATCTTGTTCTGCCAAACCGGTAACAACAATTGTATCCATTGTAGTAGAACGAAACTTGTAAGCATTCGCAGCAATAGCTATTGCAATAATAAATGAAATGCCTAGTATAATTGCAAGAAGCGTTGATCGCATAATTTTGATTTTATTAAAAGTAGGAAAACATTTTTATACCTGCAAAAAAATACACGCCAATTATTGGCGTGCATTTTTTTATTATCCGGGCTTATTAATTTTGCAAAACGTCCACCCGCGTATTTTTATTCGCTGCAGCTATTTTCAAAACTTTTACAGCAGTGCTGATATATTTGTCTGACTGCGTAAATTTAAGCCACTCCTGGTAACGGAGGGCTTTGCTTGTATCCGAATTATTATAATATTTATTCTTGTCAACATTCATAAACTTCATGTCCAACGGTACAGTTAATCTGCCCATACTATCATCCGCTTTTACAAGGTTTCTAATCGTTGCCTGTGTTTCTTTATAACCTTTTAGTCCAAGGTTTGTTGCAGCATCGGACATTTTTGATAACAAGAGTGTATTCTTTTTAATAATATTATAAGCGCTGTCTGCAGCGACAAGTTCATTCGCCTGTTCTGCTATTTTTGTAAATCCATCGGGATTCATAAGTAATGTATAATTAGCAGCAGGTATTTCATCCCATTTCAATGCATCAGGATTGTCTTTTTCACGCAGTTTTAAATACTCATACGTATCAGGAATTACTACATCGGAAGCAACCCCTTTAATCTGGGTGGATCCGCCATTAATTCTATAGAATTTTTCAAAAGTCAATTTCAATGCACCATATTCTGTTGCACCCGTCATGTAATCTGTTGGTTTTCCAAGTGGTAAAGTCTTTTGAACTGTACCTTTTCCAAATGTAGATGTACTTCCAATTATAAGTCCTCTTTTATAATCCTGTATCGCTGCTGCAAAAATTTCTGAAGCTGAAGCACTGAGTTCATTAACCATAACGGCTAAAGGACCATCATATAAAACGGATTGATCATCGTCATTCAGGCTTTGTGGTTGCCCATCACGGTCACGAACCTGCACTACCGGACCTGAAGGAATAAATAAACCAACCATTCTTACCACTTCATATAATGATCCACCACCATTATTTCTTAAGTCCAGAATAATTCCATCTACATGTTCTGCTTTCAATTTTACAACTTCAGCGGCCACATCTTCAGAACATTTATTTCCATCAGGACGCTGGTAATCGGCATAAAATTCAGGAAGGAATATATACCCGATCTTTTTATCTCCATCATTGATAACCGTACTTCTTGCAAAAATTTCATCCTGTACAATTTCATCACGCAGTAATGACACAACTTTCGTAGAACCATCTGCTTTTTTGAAAGTGAGCCTTACTTCTGCGCCTTTATTTCCCCTGATGAGTTTCACTACATCTTCTAATTCAAAACCAGTCACATCTACGGGTTCATTTGCGCCCTGTCCAACTTTAGTAATTACATCATTTACATCTACCTCCTTACTTTTCCAGGCAGGGCTTCCGGTTACAAGACTTACAACTGTAGTTTCACCATCCTGTTGTTTTAATTGTGCACCTATGCCATAAAAACGGCCAGTCATTTCTTCATCAAATGCCCGCTTTTCTACAGGTGGAAAATATTCCGTATGCGGATCCATAATCATCGTGATCGTATTCACAAATGCATTGAATTGCTCATCTGGTGTGAGCCTGGTTTTTAAACGGCTATAAAATCTGTCAAGGGAAGAAAGGACCCTGTCTCTGGACATTTTTTCTAATTGCGCATCTGTTTTAGTTGACATTGAATCTTTCGCATTTGCTTTTGCACGTTGTTCCTGCAAGTCTGCAAAACGTGTGAGCGTAGCATATTTCAACTTACTATGCCACCTGGCTATGCGTTCCGTATTATTTGCCGGATAATCCAATTTGTCCGGGTTCATTTGAACCTGTTCATTGGTAGAAAAATCAAATGGTTTAGATAAAATCTCCTTGTATATATTGATGATTTCATCCACGCGTTTAAAATAAATAGCAGAAACAGCGGGATAAAATTCCAGTGGCGCACCATGGATTTCATCATCAATTTTTGTTTCATACACTTTAAGTGCATCAATATCTTCTTTGAGTAGAATCGTTTTTTCAGGATCTGTATTATCTATCACTTCCTTAAAAACTTTTCTGGAAAAATCATCATTTATCAACTGAGGATCATAATGCTTTTGTTCCAGGATATTACCGATGGCCATTAAGAGTTGTTGCTGACGTGCATCGGGTGACGTATCCGCTGAACTGTATTTAAAAGCAAAGAAAATAATACTGAATATCAGTACGAGAAGAAAAGGAAGACCTTTTTTACTAATCATAAAAGTGCAAATTTTTTTAAACATATTTTTCAAAAATAAGTCAAATATTATAGTTTCAAATCCCACACTTCCTTATTAACAAGTATTTCAGGGTTTCTTAAAACTTTGTTTTGAAACATTAACCGTTTTAAATTATTTTTGCCGCGGTTTTATAAATCAATATACGGAGGTTGTAGCTCAGTCGGTTAGAGCGTCAGGTTGTGGTCCTGAAAGTCGAGGGTTCGATCCCCTTCAATCTCCCAAAAAAAACCCGCCGGATACTAAATGATATAGGCGGGTTTTTATTTTCCTTATATCTTAATTATAATATAAGCAAGCATTCTGTGCAAGTTAAATAATCTTCCCTTTTGATTCTAAACCTTTAGAATCAAATTTTGTAAAAAAATACTTTACTATTTCCGGACTTCAATGTAATATGATAAAATTAGCAAGAAATATGTTGATCAAATTAGAAGGCACGCTAAAAAAATTTCGTTGATTACGCTATCTTTTATGAAATAAAAAAATTAATAAACAGCTTTTTCTTATTCCTAACAAAAACATAAAACACGGTAAATCAAGCTATTCTTTTGCCGTTTATCCTTAAATCATTATCAACTACGAATGTTTTTGTAGAATTTTGCAAAATAATTTAATGCAATGAAACATTTCTTCACTCTTATACTTTTGTTTGGAACTTTTCAAGTAATGGCGCAATATCCGCAAGGTGGTACTCAAGGCGGCAGAAAGGGCATGAATGCTGGGCATTTATACGGAAAAATTGTGGACAGCAAAACTAATAAAGGTATCGAACTAGCCTCCGTGCAATTAACCGGGCAAAAATTTGATTCAGCAACCCGGAAAATGCAAATAGGCATAATAGCAACCGTTTTAACAAAAACAAATGGCGATTTTAGCCTTGAAAACATACCCGTTTTTGGTGAATTTAATATGAATGTTTCTGCTTTAGGCTATGCAGATAATTCTACAAAAGTTTCTTTTGGAATTTCTATGAAAGGAAATAAAAGTGCCAATAACCAGGCTGACCAAATGATGCAAATGATGAGCATGATTGACAAAGACCTGGGTAATATAAAAATGGAACCAACCGAAAATACACTTGCCGGCGTAACGATTCAATCTGCCGCAAAGCCATTTTTTGAAATGGGTGTTGACCGAAAAATTTTCAATGTGGATAAAAATATTATGAGCCAGGGACAAACTGCCACTGAAGTAATGCGGCAAATTCCAACACTCAACGTTGATATAGATGGAAAAGTGACCATGCGGAATGCAACACCACAATTATTTATTGATGGCCGTCCTACTACATTAACATACGATCAGATTCCTGCTGATTTGATCGATAAAGTAGAATTGATCACCAATCCTTCGGCAAAGTTTGATGCTTCCGGTGGAGGTGCAGGAATTTTAAATATTGTATTAAAGAAAAATATAAAGACAGGTTATAATGGTGGCATAAGAACTGGTATTGATTCCAAAGGGAGAGCAACTGTGGGAGGCGACCTGAGTTATCGCCACAATAAAATAAATTTAAGCTTAAGTGCCGGATATTTTCCACGGAAATCAAATTCTAATTCAATCACAGACCGGAATAATATTTCTGATACACCTATGGATATTTATTCTACAGATAATGGAACTTCAACAGGGCATTTTGCTTATGCACGTGCCAGCCTGGATTATTTAATTGATATTCGTAATACACTTACATTTTCTTATAGCAAAGCCAAGGGGGAATTTACTTCACTGGATGACCAGGTAATTGATTCAATTGTGAATAATAATTTTGCCTCATACAGTTCTCGTTTATCAAACTCAGAATTCACATTTAACAGTAACAGGTATGGATTAAGTTTTAAACACAACTTTACAAAAACCGGCCATGACATTACTGCCGATGCAAATTATAATGCAAGCACAAATACAAATAACGCTAATTATTTAACCAATACTTTTTTCCCGAATACTATTCCAAAAGGTTTGCCTGTACAACAAATCAGTGAAGGCAATGGCAAAACGGACTATTTGGTTATTCAATCGGATTATGAAAATCCAATTTCAGAAAATACTAAACTGGAAGCTGGTGTGCGTGCTGCGATTCGAAGTAATAATAATGTAAGTCTTCAATCATTTTATAATGATTCTACCGGAACATATTTACCGGTACCCGCGTTAAATAGTAATTATAAATTTAAAGATGAAGTCTTTGCAGCATATTCCACTTATTCTTTTAAAGTTAAAAAATTTAGGTTCCAGCTTGGTTTGCGCGCAGAAAGCTCAAACTATAATGGCACATTACTCGGAAAAGACTCTTCATTTAAAGTGGACTTTCCAATCAGCCTTTTCCCAAGTACATTTATCACTTACCAGTTAGCTGATAAACAAGATATACAATTAAATTATTCAAGGAAAATCAACAGGCCAAATTTCTTCCAGTTACTGCCGTTCATTGATTACTCAGATCCGCAAAATTTAAGCGTGGGTAATGCTGGCTTGAAACCTGAATTTACAGACCTGGGTGAATTATCTTATAATATTACTTATAAAAATAATTCAAATTTCCTGGCAACTATTTATGGCCGTCACACAACAGACCTGATAACCAGTTTTCAATATGTTGGCCCAAGCCCTTTAAATCCGGAAGACACCGTAGTGTTTAATACGTATGCCAATGCAAGTAATAGCTGGTCGTATGGTTTGGAACTTACAAACCGTATTAATCTCTTTAAAATTTGGGATCTTACAGTAAATGTCAATTTATACAACTCTATCATTAATGGTGGTGCAACTCAATTGAATGTAAGCAACCAAAGAATCAGTTGGTTTGGTAAATGGAATAATAATATAAAGCTTCCTAAAAAATTCACAATACAATTTTCAGGCAATTACCA
>JBDTAN010000170.1:0-6748 GCA_039924585.1 Chitinophagaceae bacterium
GGCTGATGCATACGATATGCCGGCTGATAATGCAGATGGTATGAGTGCTGAAGCAGTGCATGATGCTATTTCACGCGCCGTTAAAAGAGCCCGCGACGGGGATGGTCCTACATTGCTTGAAATGAAAACGTATCGGTATAAAGGCCATTCCATTTCTGATCCGCAGAAATACAGGACGAAAGAAGAAGTGGAGGAATATAAAACAAAGGACCCGATTGATATGATCCGAAATACAATTTTGGAAAATAAATTTGCGACAGAAGAAGAATTAGCTGCGATTGATAAAAATATCAATGAAAAAGTGGAGGCCAGTGTGAAATTTGCCGAAGAAAGTCCCTGGCCGGATATCAGTGAATTGACCAAAGATGTGTATGAAGACAAGAACTATCCTTTTATAACGGATTAGTTATGGTTTCCATTAACGATAATTTCTAAAAAAAAATTCGGCTTTTTAAATTTGAAAGCGCACCTTTGCCGACAAATTTAAAAGTTAACAATACATTCCGATATGTCTCAACATACCCATACACCCGAGAAACATAATGAAGACCCGCTGCTGCGCTTGCAGGGAACCTGGATGAAATACCAGAAACCTTTGCTGATAGCAATCGTAGCGATCGTGGTGATCGTTGGCGGTTGGTATTTTTATGAAACACAGGTAGAGCAACCAAAGGAACAACAAGCTGTGAATGCGATTTATAAAGCGGAAGAAAATTTTGCGATAGATTCTATTAATGCCGCACTCAATGGAAATGGTGCAGACAAAGGGTTTTTGTATATTATCAATAATTATGGCGGCACAAAACCCGGCAAACTTGCAAAATATTATGCGGGTATTTGTTATTTGAAATTAGGCGATTTTAATAAAGCTGTAGAATACTTATCAGATTATCATACAGATGCGAAACAAGTGCAGATGATGGCTTATGGCAGTTTGGGCGATGCATTGAGTGAATTGGGAAAAAATGATGAAGCCATTGACAATTATAAAAAAGCAGCTTCCACTTTTCCTTCGGATGAATTGAATTCTGCTGAATATCTTTTTCGTGCAGGTTTAAAGCAGGAGACATTAGGTAAAACAAAAGAAGCACTGGATACTTATAAAGAATTAAAAGATAAATTTCCAAAGACAAACAGGGCATATGAAGTGGAAAAATATATTTATCGCCTGAGTATTGAACCAAATGAACTAAGTACTAATTAATGGCTGGAGATGGAAATACGATATTGCAAAAAGGCATTCCTGATGTAGGGGATGCCTTTATAATTATTGTCAAAACCGAATGGAATGATATCATTACCGGCAGACTGGAAGAAGGTGCTGTACAAATCTTAAATGAACTTAAAATAAAGCATCACACAATCGTAGTTCCGGGTGCAATTGAAATTCCTTTCGCGATTCGCACTTATACATTGTCGGTACAAAAACAACCAGATGCATTTATCGCTTTTGGCGCGGTGATCCGTGGAGGCACACCACATTTTGAATATGTGTGTAAATCAGTCACAGAAGGTATTTCAGCACTTAATCTATCGTTGAAAATGCCGGTGGTTTTTGGCGTTTTAACGCTGGAAAATATTGCGCAGGCAATGGATCGGACAGGTGGTAAAGAAGGAAATAAAGGAGAAGAAGCAGCCATCACGGCCATTAAAATGATCCATTTGAAAAGGCAATTAAATGATCCCGGATTATTTGAATAAAAATGAAAGTACAAATTTTTATACCTTGTTTTATAGACCAATTATATCCTTCTGTAGGATTTAATATGGTGAAAGTTTTGGAAAAAGCAGGCTGTGAAATTATCTATAATGAAGCGCAAACTTGTTGCGGTCAACCGGCCTTTAATGCCGGTTTCTGGGATGATTCAAAATCAGTTTGTAAGAAATTCATAAAAGATTTTAAAAAAGATATTCCTGTGGTAATGCCGAGTGCAAGCTGCGCGGGATTTGTAAGAAATAATTATTCCCAGTTATTTAAAAATTCAGAACTGCAAACAGAAATCGCAGAATTGCAAAAAAGAACTTTTGAGTTCTCAGAATTTTTGCTGGATAAATTAAAAGTAGAAAATTTTGATGCGAAGCTGGAAGGCGTTGCTACGTACCACGACAGTTGCGCGGCATTACGTGAATGCCATATCAAAAATGGCCCGAGAAAATTATTGGAACATGTTCAAGGTTTGCAATTAGTAGAAATGGATGATGTGGAAATCTGTTGCGGTTTTGGTGGATCTTTCGCCGTGAAATATGAAGCCATCAGCAATGCCATGGGCGAACAAAAAGTGAATCATGCATTGGATACAAAAGCGGAGTATTTAATCAGTACAGATATGAGTTGTCTCATGCATCTCGATGGATATATTCAGAAAAATAAATTGAATTTAAAAGTCATGCATCTTGCAGATGTCCTTGCTTCCGGCTGGTAATTTTTTACAAAAATTATTCTATTCCTTTATACGCTTCCACCAGTTTTACCGCTTCCACCGCAGCTTTGACATCGTGTACACGTAAAATAATTGCACCATTTAATAGCGCAATTGTATTTAAAACAGTAGTTCCATTCAAGGCCTCATTCGTCTTGATACCCAATGTTTTATAGATGGTTGCTTTTCGCGAAAGTCCGGCTATTATTGGCATTCCCAGCATTTTAAAAACTTGCAGGTTACGCAGAATCTCGAAATTTTGTGCAATCGTTTTTCCAAAACCAAATCCGGGATCTATTATAATATCATGTATGCCTGCTCGCTTACATTGGTCTATTTTTTTGGAGAAAAAGTCAAGGAGTTCTTCCATTAAATTTTCATAATCCGGATTGACCTGCATATTTTCAGGTGTGCCTTTCATGTGCATACATACAAATGGAACACACGCATCTGCTACGGTGGAAATCATGTTCGCATCCATTTCACCTGCACTAATATCATTGACCATGGAAGCGCCGGCTTGCAAAGCGGCAGCAGCAACTTCCGCATGATAGGTATCAATGGATAAAATTATTTCGGGTAATTCCCGATGAATAATTTCAACAACTGGTAAAACTCTTTCCATCTCCTCTGTTGCATTTATTCGCGCACTTCCCGGCCTCGTGCTTTGTCCGCCAATATCAATGATCTGCGCGCCTTCTTCAAACATTTGTTTTGCCACTTGCAATGCTGCCAAAGGGTTATCCTGCCTGCTTCCGGGATAAAAAGAATCAGGTGTAGCATTGACAACGCCCATCACGACAGGTTTTGAGAGGCTTAACAATTTTCCTTTGCAATTAAGTGTAAACATTGTGCGCTTTGCTTTATTTTTGATTGTAATGATATAAAATATTTTGACACTATTGCTAAATTGAAAAGGAATATGACGGATACGAATGAAGAATATGACCGGGAAATTATTGCCTGCAGGGAAATTTTTATAAAAAAAGCCATTGATTACGGTACTTCCTGGCGGGTATTGCGCACCATTTCCGTAGTGGATCAAATATTTATTAAAGCGTTGCGTATTCGCACTATCCAGGAAAAAAAAGTCCAGAAAGTTGCCGATGATATTCGTGGTGAATTTAAAGGTATCATTAATTATGCGGTCATTGGTTTGATACAATTAAAATTAAATGCACCAGAAGTTCAGGAAGTTCCTGCCGATAAAGTACGTGGCTGGTATGATGAAGAAATCAATTTTGCCAAAAAGATTATGCTGGATAAAAATCATGATTACGGTGAAGCCTGGCGCGACATGAGCCAGGAAAGTTTTACAGATTTGATACTGGTAAAATTGATGCGCATTAAACAAATATTATTGAATGAGGGCAAGACGATTGTGAGTGAAGGAATAGATGCAAACTATGTGGACATCATCAATTACGCAGTTTTTGCCCTTATACTTTCATCCTGAAAAATAATGAAATCATGCCAAAAGTTTTGATCAAAATTATTCAGTGGATTGTCGGATTACTTTTTATTTTTTCCGGCCTTATTAAGGCAAATGATCCGCTGGGACTGAGTTACAAGATGCAGGAATTTTTTTCCGTTTGGCATTTACAATCATTGAATGAGTACACATTAGCGCTGGCTTATACCATGAATATTTTTGAAGTGCTGGCAGGCGTGGCAGTGATCATTGGCTGGAGAATGCGTTTGTTTAGCTGGCTTTTATTATTACTCATTTTGTTTTTTAGTTTTTTGACGGGCTATGCAGCATATTCAGGAAACATCAAAACCTGTGGTTGTTTCGGTGATTGTATTCCACTCACGCCAATTACTTCATTTTTCAAAGACCTCCTTTTATTGCTATTGATTTTGGTTTTATTTTTTTATAGGAAAAAAATAAAGTCTTCATTAGCGCCGCCGGCTCCTTTGATTATTTTAATCATCGTAATTGCAGGAACGATCTTTTTACAATCTTTTGTTTTAAAACATTTGCCACTGGTGGATTGCCTGCCTTATCAAAAGGGAAATAATTTATTGGAGCAAATGAAACCCCCGCCAGGCGGAGTTCCTGATAGTATTGTCATCACTTTTGAATACAAAAAAAATGGACAAACGCTGGAGTTCGACGCCGATCATTTCCCGGATAATTTTGATTCTACCTACGAATTTGTAAATCGTTTTGACAAAGTTGTACGAAAGGGAACTGCAACACCAGCTATTGTTGACTTTTCATTGCATGACACATCCGGACAAGATGTTACGCAAAGTGTTTTAACAGAGAAAGGTGATTACATTTTACTTTTCGCGAAAGATTTTTCCAATAATAGTACCTGGGACAAAGAAGATTTTATTTCAATTTTAAATAAAATAAAAGTAAAAAGCATTCCATTTTATGTAGTGACATCAGACATGCAAAATGCTAAAAAGATTTTTGGGAACCTGCCATTTGCCAGGCTTCTGCAATGCGATGGTACAGTGATCAAAACTGCAGCCCGTGTGAATCCAACTTTTTTTGTAATGAATGAAGCGAACATTATGCAAAAAATTGGTGGCAATGATTTGGATAAAGTCTTGCCGGTGATTGATGCTATTCCGCTTCAAAAATAATCGGTATGTTTCGATTGATCTTAAAAAAAATAGGCTATGGTTTCGCTGTATTGGCTGGCGTTACTATATTGGTATTTTTTTTATTCCAGGGCTTTGGAGATCCGGCACGACTGGTTTTGGGGCAAAGTGGTAACGCGGAAACATTAAAAAATATTCGCAAAGACCTGGCATTAGATCAGCCGAAATGGAAACAGTTTGTGTTATATATCAATGATCTTTCACCCATAAGTATTTATTCCAAAGAAGACATACAGGAAAAAAATATTCACGGATTGTTTTTTGGAAACGACACAAAAATTGGATTAAAATTTCCTTATCTCCGTCGTTCCTATCAATCGAAAAAAAATGTGTCTGACATATTATTGGATGCTTTACCCGCAACACTTATCCTCGCATTTGCAGCCATGTTCATTGCCACTATTTTTGGCATTGCATTGGGTGTTTTAGCAGCCGTTAAAAAAGGTACATGGATGGACACAACGGCCATTTTTTCAAGTGTGCTCGGTATTTCTGTTCCATCATTTTTTATGGGAATTGTACTGGCATATATTTTTGGTTTTCTATTACAACCATATACTGGTTTGCACATGACCGGAAGTTTATATGATTACAGTCCATTTACCGGCAGGCATCTGCAACTTCAAAATTTAATTTTACCTGCAATCACATTAGGCATAAGACCACTCGCTATTATCGCACAACTCACAAGAAGTTCGATGCTGGATGTATTGAATCAAAACTATATCCGAACGGCTTATGCAAAAGGTCTTTCTAAAAAAAGGATCATTTGGAAACATGCATTAAGAAACGCGCTAAACCCTGTGATGACAGCTATTACAGGCTGGTTTGCTGAATTGCTTGCCGGTGCATTTTTCGTCGAATATATTTTTGGCTGGAATGGAATTGGCAAGGTGACAGTAGATGCGTTGGAGAAATTGGATTTTCCCGTAGTGATGGGAAGTGTTTTAATTACAGCCACTTTTTTTGTACTGGTAAATATGCTGGCGGATATTTTATACGGCGTTTTAAATCCACGTGTACGATTGAATTAAATTATTTAATGACAACTTCATTAATAACGTCCTCACCAAAAGCTTCATTGATGCGAGAGATTATTTTTTCTTTCTGATACATAAGTTCCTGTTTGAGCGGACCCATGTTTGTATGAATAAAAAGTGTATGATTGATGATGGAAATCTTTTCTGTATATTTTGCAATTGTTTTCCCCATCATTTTTTCCCAAATGGTTTCAATTTGCACAGCACGAACACCATTTTTTAAAGGAGACGTTTTGAGGAAATTTCTTAATGCATCACCAATATGTTTTTCACCCATGAAACAAAAATACAGGCAAGTATTGGTGTTTACAAAAAAGGATTAATGCTGACTGGCCATACTGGTGGCTGAAGATTTCAATTTATCTTTAAAAACCTTTTCAAATTTTTCCAATTTAGGTTGTATCACGTAGCGGCAATACATTTGGGTACCATTCTTATTAAAATAATTCTGGTGGTATGCTTCTGCCGGATAAAACTTTTTATAAGGTTCTATGGTCGTTACGATCGGCGCATTATAAGCATGACTCGTATCCAGTTTTTCTAAATAATATTCAGCTTTTTCTTTTTGCTCCGGGTTATGATAAAATATTGCACTCCTGTATTGTGTACCGATATCATTTCCCTGGCGGTTCAGCGAAGTTGGATCATGCGTTTTCCAGAAAACAGCAAGCA
>JBDTAN010000171.1:0-3626 GCA_039924585.1 Chitinophagaceae bacterium
ATCAATCAACCAAGAATCATATTTCTCGATGAACCAACAACAGGGCTGGATCCGCAGGCAAGAAGAAATTTGTGGGACCTGATTTTAGATATAAGAAAACGCGGTACAACCGTTATCATTACCACGCATTATATGGATGAGGCAGAAATTTTGTGTGACCGTGTTGCCATTATTGATTCAGGAAAAATTATTGCATTGGATACGCCGAACAAACTTATTGATCAATTGGTGAGTAAAGGTTTTGAGAAAAAACGTGAAGTGAAAAAAGCAAATCTCGAAGATGTTTTTATAGAAATGACGGGCCACGTATTAAGGGATGTATAATTTTTTTTGATCGAAATTTATATTTTTAAAAATCACTTTAAAACTTTTTTATGACGGATGATTTAAGTTACCCAATCGGAAAATATGTTCCGGAAGTTTTTTCCCATGCTTCCAAAGAAAAAAAATTATTGGAATTAGAATATTTACCAACGGATCTTGAAATGGCAATCCTTAACCTGGATGCGCATCAATTACATACGCCATACAGGCCCGGCGGATGGACCGTGCATCAACTTGTACATCATATCGCTGACAGTCACATGAATGCATATATTCGTTTTAAGTTAGGCTTAACCGAAGACAATCCACCAATTAAAACCTACGATGAAAAATTATGGACGAATCTTGCTGATGTGGAATCACAGCCAGTAAATGTTTCTATCACTTTATTATTTGCATTGCATCGCAGGTGGCATGCTGCAATTAAAGATTTGTTTGAAACTCAATGGGAGCGAACTGTTTTTCACCCTGAACAAAAAAGAGATATGTCTTTATGGGATTTGTTTTGTTTGTATACATGGCATGGAAAACATCATGTAAAACATATCACTGCGCTGCGTGAAAGGATGAACTGGTAATTTTTTTAAAAGCAACCATGAGCGAAACAAATAAAGAATTAAAAAAAGAATTTGAACTCGAAAGAATGATTCTTTTCAGTGACGCGGTTTTTGCAATAGGAATAACACTGCTGGTTATTGAAATAAAATTTCCCGAAATCCCGCGTGATGCCACAACTGCAGAGATCGCTGCTGCTTTCAAGCCTACATACATTCGTTTTTTTGCATTCATGCTCAGTTTTTTTTATATCGGCTTGATGTGGGCGAGGCATCTCAAAATGTTTAAATATTTACGCACGTATAATAATGGGTTAATCATTCGAAATTTAATTTTTATTTTCTTTGTTGTGTGTTATCCTTTTACGGTCTCTGGTTTTTCGGAGAATATTAAAGACGGCCACACATTTCCTATTTTTTTATACATCGGCAATATCTGGCTGGTGAATATGGCGCATTTCTGGTTATGCTTTTATTTATTCAAACAGAAAAAAAGTCTTTGCGTTCCGGGATTTGATGCAGAGAAAAAATTTATGTTGCTTTCAGGAGGCGCCACTACTTTGATCCTTACCGTGGCATTAACCATAATGATCATTGTTAGTGTCTTGTATAATGGGGAATTAATGCCAATTGTATTTTCTATTTATTCAATGCCCGTGATGCTGCTCATTGCAAAAAGAAAATTGAAGAAATATAAACCGGTGAAGGAGAAAAAATAATAAAGCTAACAGATAACAACTAACAGTGAAAAGTTTTGAACAGATTCCTGGTTTTCAACTGTTATCTTTTATCTGTTCGTTTTTAGTTTTATTTATAACTCATTTTTAATTTTTGGAAACAATCATTAGAGATGAGTTTTTTTTGATGTATAAAATTTTAGCAGATAATAAGGCAATCAATTTTTGCCAACATTAAATATAAGTTTCACAAAAAATAATTTTGTTAAACCCATTAACTTTCATATATATTTACACAGTAATTTCTTTTTCCTTCCAACAAAACACCAAACCATGAAAAAGATCTATCTCTTTTCAGTTCTTGGACTGGTTCTCTCTCCAGTCCTGCAAAAAATTAAATCTTAAAAAATGAAAAATATATTTATAACACTATTTATTTTAAGTTTATTATTCGTATCAAATGAAAATTTAATAGCACAGGCAGGAACACTTGATCAAACTTTTGGCGTTGGAGGTATAGTAGTTGAAGATACTTATAGTGGTGACAGTTATTCCTTAATGACACCTGATAGCAAAATACTCATTATTGGTCAATATCAGGGCGTTGGTTTTGATCGTTTCAATTCGGATGGTAGCCATGATGAAAGTTTTGGAATTAACGGTCATTTTAGTATTAGCTTAAATGGAAAATTAGTAGGACCTGAATATAAAACTTTTGCTTTGCTGAATGATGGAAGAATCATTTGTGCAGCAAGATATTTCCCGGGTGGAGGCATTACTGATATAGGAATAATCAGGTGTTTTTCTGATGGAAGATTAGATAGTAGTTTTGGTATAAATGGCTTCGACTCATTACATATTGATAATTTAAATACAGCCACTGGTCTTGTAATTCAACCGGATGGAAAAATTGTAATATCTGGAGATGCACAAAAAAATGAATACAATGAACAAAATACATTTATCTGCCGCTATATGCCTGATGGCGGACTTGATCCAACTTTTGGGGAAAATGGAATAGTCATGTCTCATTATACAAATGCTACAACTACAACTTCTTTAATTTTACGGCCAGAAGGCAAACTTGTCAGGGGTAGCAATTATAATTTATATAATGATCATTCTTCTTATATGTTGGAAAGTTTTAATATCGATGGAAGTATAGATGATAGCTTCGGAGAAAATGGAACAGCTAAATATGTATTTGGAATGGGGGAAAGTGGAGTTTGGAATAATTATATGTATATGATCGAACTACAACCAGATGGAAAAATTGTATGTACAGGAGAAACTGGTCAAGATCAGGATATTAAAATGGCGCTTTGTCGCTTTAATATTACTGGGTCTATAGATGTATCTTTTGGAGATGGTGGTGGCACTATTATACCCTACAGAAATACGGATGTTCATTCATATGAATTATGTTTTCAACCAGATGGTAAAATAATTACAATCGCGAGTGCAAACACAAATCCATTTACTGGTATACTCCTTATAAGGTATACAACATCCGGGCTATTAGATCCAAGTTTTGGAGAAAATGGCATAAGTAGTGTTTATAATGACACAGCTAATATAAATGCAAGTTCGGTTCATATTTTAAGCGATGGTAAAATATTGACTACAGGTCAACTCACTAAATATGGACCACCAATTATTAGAACTTTACTCGCCCGCTTCAACAACGACCCTATCCTAGCCGCCAACTTCAAAGAAGTAAAAGCAACACAAAATAAAGATGCCATCACTATCACCTGGCAAACACTGAATGAAATCAGTACAAAATCTTTTACAGTTGAAAGAAGTTTGAATGCATTGGATTATGTAGGTATTAATACTGTTCCTGCAAAAGGTGTTGCAAGTAATTATAGTTATACCGATAAAAATCCATTGGATGGTATCAGCTATTATCGCATTCGTGAAAACGCGGCGAATGGTACTAACACTTTCAGCCCGGTTGTAAAAGTGGTATTCAATTCTACTGGTATTATTTCATTGTATCCAAATCCTGCAAAAAATACGGTAACGGTAAAAGGTTTAAATAAAAATGTAACAGCCATTATAAAAATAA
>JBDTAN010000172.1:0-5472 GCA_039924585.1 Chitinophagaceae bacterium
CTTGTTGCATTTTGTAAATTAAATTTTAATTTGAAATAATTTTTATAAACTGATTTATAAAAAAGCGCAAAGATAAAAGGAAATTATTTCTTGCTTTTGAAATCACCGCGTTTCCATGCCTGGATAAAATCTGCCCATGCTGCGGGATTGAATAAATTAATGGGAGGTTGTTGACCCATGTAATAATATTTCTGTGCTTGCTGGCGCATTTGCGAACTCACCGCTTCACCACCATCAGCGGGAAGAATGGATAATAAGATTCTTCTTTTTGCAGCGCTGGTATTTTCACGCGCGATTTCATACGCATCGGCCGGGATATCTGTATTTACAAAATCCCTTTCAAACTGCGCTCTTGTAGGCCTGGATTTAATAATAGTTGATGGTAAATAGGCAGTATCATTTACCATCAATTGAATGACGCTAAAATCATTGCCTTTTAAGCTGTGCGGAATTTCTTTTACAACATCTTTAAAACCTACGCTTGAAAAACGTATAAAATCTCCTTTCTCAACAACAATTGAAAATACGCCTTCTTCATTGCTGATTGTTCCGCGGCCTTTATTTTCCACAATAACACTTGTACCGGGTAAAACCCGCAGGCTGTCTGCACTCAGAATGATACCATATAATTGCACAACAGAATCCTGTTGTGAATTTTTTGTTTGTGCTTTACAAAATTGAAAAGTGAAAATAGTAGCGATCAATAGAAAATATCGTAAATGTTTTTGCATGCAATTTTTTTAGATCAGGAAACTTTTACAAAGTAAATCAATACTTCATTTCTTTAAAACAAAATAACCCTTTTGAGTGTTAACTTTGCGGCATCAAATTTCTTTTTAACAAAAAAATGTGTGATGACAGAAGTAGATATTTTGAATGCGTTGAAGCATGTAGAAGAGCCCGACCTGCACAAAGACCTGGTAACTTTAGGCATGGTAAAGGATATAAAAATTAATGGTGATGAAGTGATTTTTACAATCATATTAACCACACCGGCATGTCCGTTGAAGGAGCGAATGAAAAATGATTGTATTAGCGCAATAAAAAAGTATGTAAATGAACATGCTAAAGTAATTGTCGAATTCATTTCCAACACTACAACAAACCGCATGGATGCGGCCAATATCTTACCAGGTGTAAAAAATATTATTGCAGTGGTAAGTGGAAAAGGTGGTGTGGGTAAAAGTACAATTGCCGCGAATCTTGCGCTGGCATTGGCTTCTAAAGGAGCCAGCGTTGGCTTGATGGATGCAGATATTTACGGCCCAAGTGTTCCTATCATGTTTGGTGTGCGTGGTGAAAGGCCAAAGATGAAAGATATTGATGGAAAAGGTTTCATTGTTCCGCTTGAAAAATTTGGAATAAAATTGATGAGCATTGGATTACTCATTGATGAAAAACAAGCTGTCGTTTGGCGTGGCCCGATGGCCAGCAGCGCCATCAAGCAATTCGTTAGTGATGTTGACTGGGGTCCGCTGGATTACCTGGTTATTGATATGCCTCCCGGAACCGGCGATATTCATTTAACCTTATTGCAAACGGTGCCAGTGACTGGCGCTGTGATCGTAACAACGCCACAACCCGTTGCATTGGCTGATGCGAAAAAAGCCATTGCTATGTTTAAACAGGCACAGATCAATGTACCGATCATTGGCCTGGTGGAAAATATGGCCTGGTTTACACCGAAAGAATTGCCGGAAAATAAATATTATATTTTTGGGAAAGAAGGAGGGAAGCGACTCGCAGAAGAATATGACCTGGTTTTTTTAGGACAAGTGCCATTGGTTCAAAGTATTCGTGAAGGTGGTGATGCAGGTATTCCTGCAATGATGGGAGATGATGATATTTCTAAAAATGCGATGCTTGAATTTGCAAGCCTTGCTACCAGGAATATTGCTATAAGGAATGCAGAGAAACCGGCAACGGCACGTTTGAAATCTTTGGTATAATTTTAAAATTTATTCGTATTTTTTCTCTAAGGAAAATAAAATTTTCCGGTCACCTTCATTTAAAATAGTTGTTGAATCTTTGGGTGTGAAATGAATTTTGAATGCTTGAATAGCATTCAAACTATCATGAATATTGTAACCGATAATGCGCAATGATTGTAATGCATTAAAATTTTCCGGTACTATGGTATTCGTCGTATCATACCAATATCCAAAACCATTTTCGGACAATGTTTTCCAGGGGAAAAAACGGCTGGGATCTACTTTACGGCCGGGTGCCACATCTGCATGACCAATGAAATTTGCTGTAGGTATATTATACTTTTTTTTCAACGACATAAGTAATTTCATTAAGCTTTGAATTTGTACTTCCGGAAAAACGGATTGTGCATCATTATCTAATTCTATTCCAATACTGGCAGAATTTACATCCGTAAGGTTTCCCCATTTACCAATACCCGCGTGCCAGGCACGCAAGTAATCATTAAGCATGTGAAATATTGTTCCATCCTTACAGATCACATAATGCGCACTCACCTGTGTCCGGGTAAGTGTAAAAGTTTTTAAAGTTTGATCACAACTTGCCTGGTCTGTATGATGAATAATAACGAAATTTGGTTTGCGCAATCCAAAATTCGTAGTACCAACCCAATATGGCGATGGATTAATCGAATCTTCCAGCGGATATTTTTTAATCTCTTTTGAAAATTCTTTGACTTGATTATTATATAATTTATTGCTGGCTGAATAAGGATTGTGAACACAGCCCCCAAATAAAAAAAGGCTTAAAAGCGCGATATTTTTTTTTCTGAAAATAAGGTCCTGCATATAAATTTCATTAGCACTCAAAGTAAATCATTTCCCTTTTACAATTGATTGTTAATAATAAACCATTTTTAAATTTTATATAGATAGATGAAAAGAGCGCACAACTTTTAAAAGTTTTACGCGTATATATAATTATTCTTATATTTATTTGAATACATATTATATTTGAAAATTATTCCATCCAATGATTAAAATAATAATCTTTTTTTTAGTTGCAGTATTTTTATTTGTCGCATGTAAAAAATCCGGCGATTCACCTGGAGTCAAAAATGAAAACAGGGATTATCATAGCGGTCTTGTGCCACTTATGGATTTGGATACAAATTATATGGGATATTCCGGCGGTTTATTTCCCGGAAATTCAAATAAAGCCACAGGAAATTATGCCAGTGATCTTCAGCAAATTTGTTCAAATATAAAACCCCTCGATGCAAACGGGCACTTTAGCCCATTGGGCAAAATTGGATTTGTTTCAATAGGCCCAAGTACTTCTTTAATTATGATGAATGCATTAATGAAAAAGATGCAGGGGAATAGGGCCATTAATCCTCTATTATGGCCTGTAGCACTGGGACAGGGAGGAATGGGCATTAATGAACTTATTACAAATTCAACACTTTTTTGGGATACTGTTCCACTGAAACTTCAACAGGCTCAACTTTCGCCAAACCAAATACAAGTGGTTTATTTTGAAGAAGATGATAATGATAATTATTCAAGTGCATTTCCAGCTAGGCCATTGGATGTAAAAGAAAAACTGAAACTGGGAATACAATTAATTAAACAAAAATTTCCCAATGTTCGCGTGGCTTATGTTCTCGCAAGAACAACAACAATATATATGCCTATACGCGATGACAATAAACAGCAGGAACCCATTGGTTATTATCTTGGGTTTGCGGATAAATGGCTGATTGAAGACCAGGTAAATGGTGATCCCGGACTTGCTTATAAAGGAGATAATATTGTAGCTCCAATAGTTACCTGGGGTCCTTATCAATGGTCTGACGGTGATAAGTTCCGCAGTGATGGTTTTAACTGGTTACGCTCGGATACGGATGATGGCCTTCATCCAAATGATAGTGGCTCCGATAAATTATCAACATTGTTTTTAAATTTCCTGCTGAATGACCAATATGCAAAACTCTGGTTTGCAAAATAAAATTTTATAGAAAAGGGAAACTTACCATTCAAACTTCTATTGCTTTTTTTTATACATTCATTATCTTCGCGTGCGTGTATAAATTACCAAAATACATTACAGCAGATTTTGAAGAAGTATATGAATTTATGCAGGCACATCCTTTTATTACTCTGACCTGCAATGGCGCAGAAGGATTTCCCCTGGTAACGCATGTACCTGTTTTGTTTGAAAAAAAAGCAGGTAAAATATTTTTACTTTGTCATGTAATGCGGGATACAGACCATGCAGCAGCGTTAGTGGAAAGTAAAAAAGCGGTATGTATTTTTTCAGGTGCGCATAGTTATGTCAGCGCTTCCTGGTATGAGAAAAAAAATGTAGGCAGTACCTGGAATTATAAAGCTGTTCACGCCACCGGCATTTTACGTATTTTAAATAAAGACGAATTATTTTCCCAACTCAAAAAACTGACAGCAAAATATGAAACCAGCCGTTCCGGTGAATCACTCATTGAAAACATGGAAAAAGAGTATGTGGAGAAAATGATGCTTGCAATTGTGGGTTTTGAAATTGAAATTGTATCTATTCCACACGTTTTCAAATTAAGCCAGGAAAAATCTGAAAAGGATTACAAGAATATTCAAAAGCACTTAATGGAATTAGGAAATGATGCAGCAGTTGTGGCAAATTATATGGAGCATGCAAAGGCGGGTGTGGATGTAAAAAAATAAAAAACTAAATAATGAACAGGATACAATTAGCCAGGCATATACAGGAAAAAAAATCATATCTCTGCGTTGGGCTTGATACAAACCCCGATCTTTTACCATTTCATATGCAGGGTCAAAAAGACGCAGTCTTTGAATTTAATAAAGCCATTATTGATTCCACAGCACAGTTTTGTGTGTCCTATAAAATAAATACTGCTTTTTATGAAGCCCGCGGCGCAAAAGGTTGGGAAGATATGGCCAGGACTGTTGATTATATTCCTGAAACGCATTTCAAAATTGCTGACGCAAAGCGAGGCGATATTGGCAATACTTCTTCGCAATATGCAAAGGCATTTTTTGAAACAATTCCATTCGATGCAATTACCGTTGCACCTTACATGGGCGAAGACAGTATCCGGCCATTTTTAGAATATGAAGATAAGTGGACCATTGTTCTTGGCCTCACGAGCAATAAAGGAAGTGCAGATTTTCAACAACAATTTCTTGCCACACACGGGGCGCATCCTTCGCAATATGATTATTTATATGAGCGCGTGATTAAGAAAGTATGTTCCTGGGGTACGCCAGATAACCTGATGCTGGTTATTGGTGCGACAAAACCGGGCGAACTTAAAAAAATCCGTGAACTGGTGCCGGATTATTTCTTTTTAGTGCCGGGCGTTGGTTTCCAGGGAGGTAGTTTGGAGCAGGTAAGCAATTATGGAATGAATGCGCAGACAGGTATTTTAATAAATGTAAGCCGCGCCATTATATATGCATCACATAAAGAAAATTTCGCAGCGGAAGCAAAGATCATTGCAGGCCAATATCATTATGAAATGAG
>JBDTAN010000173.1:0-3444 GCA_039924585.1 Chitinophagaceae bacterium
CATTAGCTGCCTAAATTTTCAACCATGACTTATAAACTCGTTCTTCCATTGGCAATTATATTTTCAGGAATTATTTCCTGCAAAACAAACACCAATGAAACAGTAGCAAAAAAAGATGTGCTGGCTTCCAATATGGATACAACGGTAAACCCGGCAGACGATTTTTTTGATTATGCCAATGGCGGATGGATAAAAAACAATCCTATCCCGGCAGATCAGAGTTCCTGGGGTATTGGTGCTTTGGTGATTCAGGAAAATCAGAACCGCTTGAAGGAAATTGCGGAGGATGCCGCAAAAGCAAATGCAGCGCAGGGTACAGCCGATCAGAAGATCGGCGACTTCTGGAAAACGGCAATGGATTCTGCAAAAATTGAACAACTTGGTATTCAACCAATTCAACCATATTTAGATAAAATAAATGCAATTGCAGATGTTCCAACACTACAAAAAACAATGGCTGATCTTGCTGTCATTGGCGTAGGTGGGCCAATCGATTTTAGCGTTAGCCAGGATGCGAAAAACAGTTCTATGTATGCCCTTCAAATGTGGCAAACCGGCTTGGGATTACCGGACAGGGATTATTATTTTAAAACAGATGCTTCTACTAAAAATATACGCGAAGCATATGTAAAGCATATTGCGAAAACACTGTCAATGCTTGGTGAAGACACGATGCAGTCAGCAAAAGATGCCAATGCAATTTTGGCTATGGAAACAAAAATGGCTGCATCGCACCGTAAACTCGAAGACCTGCGCGATCCGTATGCGAATTACCACAAGTTTGCAGTGACTGATTTGGGTAAAGTTTCTCCGGCCATTGACTGGAAAAATTATATGCAATTGTTTGGTGTGGAGAAAGCAGATTCAGTGATCATCGGCCAGCCGGAATATTATACAGAAGCCGGGAAGTTGTTGTCTTCAGAACCATTGAATACCTGGAAAGCTTATTTAAAATATAATACTGCACAAAATTTTACCGGCGCATTACCGGATGCTTTTGGCAAAGAAGCATTTGATTTTGGCAAATTATTTTCCGGCGCTAAAGAAAGACAACCGAGATGGAAACGCGCAATCAACAGTGAAGAAGGTGCTATGGGTGAATTAATGGGTCAGTTATATGTAAAAAAATATTTTGATGCAAAAGCCAAACAACGCTATTCTGATTTAGTGGAAAATATTCGTGCAGCTTTTAAAGATCATATTGAAAAATTGGACTGGATGAGTGACAGCACCAAACAAAAAGCGCTTGTAAAATTGGCGGCCATTCATAAGAAAGTAGGTTATCCTGATAAATGGAAAGACTTTTCCGCTATGAAAATTGGTACAGAAAGTTATGTTGCAAACCTGGCAAATGTGGCAACATTCTGGCATAATTACGAAATTAATAAACTCGGCAAACCAGTAAATAAAGATGAGTGGGATATGTTTCCACAAACGTATAACGCCTATTACGATCCATCCAATAATGAAATCGTTTTGCCCGCAGGAATTTTTACTGTCCCAGGTTATATGGACAGCGAACTGGATGATGCAACTGTTTATGGTTATGCTGCAGCATCTACAATTGGCCATGAAATCACGCATGGTTTTGATGATGAAGGAAGGCAATATGATGCGGATGGAAATTTAAAAAATTGGTGGTCAAAAGAAGATGCAGAAAAATTCACTGCACGTTCTCAAAAAATGATTAGCCAATTTTCGGGATATATGCCCGTTGATTCTATGCATATAAATGGCAAAGCCACATTAGGTGAAAATATTGCAGACCTTGGTGGAATCGTTTTAGGCTGGGATGCATTTAAATTAACAGATCAATATAAAAATAATAAACCAATAGCCGGTTTGAGTCCTGCCAAAAGATTTTTCCTGGGCTATGCTTTAGGCTGGCTGGGACATGAAAGAGATGAAGCATTGCGCAACGGGCTTTTGACAGATGTTCATTCGCCTGCTAAATTCAGGGTGAATGGGCCATTCTCTGATGTGGATGCATTTTATCAAACTTTCAATGTACAACCGAATAATAAAATGTTTATTCCGGACAGTCTTCGGGTAAGGATATGGTAAGAAAAAATTCTTTACCTATCTTCGCAACCTAAAATGATTGTATGAATTTGCATGAATACCAGTCCAAGGAATTATTGAAGAAATATAATGTACCCGTTCAGGAAGGCATCGCTGTTGATAATGTGATGGCTGCTGAAGAAGCATATCGCCAGATAAAAACGCAGACCAATAATAATTTTGCCGTTGTAAAAGCGCAGATCCATGCAGGTGGAAGAGGTAAAGGAAAAATTGTAGGCACGGAACAACGTGGCGTTGCTGTTGCAAAAAGTTTAGAAGATATTTCAACGATCGCTAAAAATATTTTAGGCCATACATTAGTAACTATACAAACTGGGGAAGCTGGTAAAAAAGTAAGTAAAATACTTATTGCGCAGGATGTTTATTATCCCGGACCAAATCCAATAAAGGAATATTATTTATCCATTTTATTGGACCGCGCCAAAGGCAGGAATGTGATTATGTATAGTACAGAAGGCGGTGTGGATATAGAAAGTGTTGCCAAAGAAACGCCGGAAAAAATTTTTAAAGAATGGGTGCATCCCGCAGATGGTTTGCAACCTTTCCAGGCAAGAAAAATTGCCTTTAATTTTGGCTTAAAAGGAGCTGCATTCAAGAGTTGTGTAAATTTTGTAACCAACCTCTACAATGCTTACCTGGGACTGGATTGCAGCATGCTGGAGATAAATCCATTATTTAAAACCAGTGATGATAAAATGATCGCTGTGGATTGCAAGATGAATTTGGATGATAATGCATTGATGCGTCACCCGGATTTAGCAGCCATGCGCGACGTTTCAGAAGAAGATCCAACTGAAGTGGAAGCAGGCCAGTACAATTTAAATTTCGTAAAACTGGATGGCAATGTTGGTTGTATGGTTAATGGAGCCGGGCTTGCAATGGCTACGATGGATATGATCAAACTCAGTGGCGGTGAACCCGCGAATTTCCTCGATGTAGGTGGCTCTGCAAATGCACAAACAGTGGAAGCTGGTTTTAGAATAATTTTAAAAGATCCCAATGTAAAAGCGATCCTCATTAATATTTTTGGTGGAATTGTACGTTGCGACCGCGTAGCGTCAGGAGTAATAGATGCGTATAAAAAAATGGGCAATATTGATATTCCAATTATTGTTCGTTTACAGGGAACAAATGCAGGCGAAGCCAAAAAATTAATAGATGAAAGCGGCCTTAAAGTGCAGAGCGCTATTTTACTCAGCGAAGCGGCTGATTTGGTAAAAAAAGCGGTTGCTTAAAAAAAGAAACGCCTAAAAGGTTTGTCATTTTTTCTAATGCGCTTATCTTCGCGGGATGCCCGAAAAGTTTAAAAAATACCTCAAAAAAATCGGTGTCATCGGTTTTCTTTTCTTCCTCGTAAAAGGG
>JBDTAN010000174.1:0-3711 GCA_039924585.1 Chitinophagaceae bacterium
TTAATGAATGTAATAAATGAAGTAAATGCTGCTGTGACAAACTTGAAAGAACTTTTACAAATATGGGAGAAAACCAAGTCCGTTGATATTTCGGAGATCAACAGACAATTAAAAAAAGAAGGGTTGGATGAACTGAAAATTAAATAGTATCAATTCTTAACTATTTGGTAGCCTCCACCAACCCGCACATTTTTAGTTTTGACTAAAAAAATCCTTTTTCGTGTGCCACGCCACGGCAGTGTAATTCATATCCACCAATCAGCCTTGAATCATTGATTTAGTTTCCTGAAAACATTGGAACAACTTTTCTTTCAGGTAAAGTTCAATTACCAGAACACTTTTATCAGGGCCTTTATTTTTATACAAACCAACCACCAAAGTAAAAAGAGAAAACGCCTGACAGCAGAGACATTGCAGAGAAAAGAAATAGAAAAGGAAAGTTCATTTAAAAGATAGTCAGGCCAAATAAATTATAGCCGCTTTTACCAAATTTTTTTTACAAATACCCTGGAACATGTATAAGGAATGTTAGATACGAAAGGCGCTCTCCATAAATTAAGTTTGCAATTGTAAAGAAACAGTACTCAAACACATCTTAGATCAGTTAAAAATGCCGACAAAAAATGAAAATGAAAAAGGATATATTAATTTTTAGGGATAAAAAATGCTGCGATAATTAATAGAAAAGTTAACAGGAAACGGGAATTACAATTGCGAATTAACAACAACAAAATAATATCATGACTTTTGAAACACTAATTAATGATAAACACACATCGCTAATAAATAGTGGTAGTAATATAGGAAACCCAATAACCGAATTTACACCAATTGGGCAGCGGCGACCAACTGGAGGTTTCAGAGATTTCCAAAATGGAAGTATCTATATCAGCCTTAGTACGCAAGCACAAATGATAACTGGTTTAATAAGGGATTTATGGAGAAACATGGGAGCACAGTTAAGCCCCCTGGGTTATCCTATTACAGATGAAGTAGAGGGCTCAAGCCGTGGTGTAACAAGGTATAATGACTTTAAACATGGTACAATTGTATGGCGAAGTGGTGAAAATAAGGCATTTGCAGTTGCAGGAGTTTTTTTTGAGAAATGGGCACAATTAAATTTTGCTTCTGGGCCAATGGGTTATCCAAGCGGAAATCAATTTGAAGTAACAAATACAGAAATGCAAATGACTTTTGATCATGGTACAATATGGAATGATTCTAAATACGGCACAAATGTTATTTTTAATAACCAGGTGTGTGTTACCAACAATACAGAATTTAATGCCACTATACGTTTTTACAATATAACAGATTCCGGAGTTCTTGGACTATCAATTACCCTTCCCGATGGTGAGCAGGTTGTTAATGCCAATAGCTCATTAAATTGGAGTTTGCCTGCTGGAGTAACAAGAGTAAATGTAACTTTTGATGGCAACTTTCAGGTTTCTTCTTTTCAAATTGTTGCGGGGGGTGGCCATATCACTTTTAGCCAGGATCAACGTATTCTGATAAAAAACAAATCGGATAACCAGGGAACGTTGAGGTTCTATAGATCAGATTTGCTGATAAGACTTTTCACACTGCCTAACGGGGAGGTGCCGATTGGTGCGCATGATGAATTATTCTGGACTATGCCGCAGGAATTGATTGACGTAATTGTAACATTCAACAATATTGAAGAACAATTTGTTTTTAGAGGAGGAATCGTTGAATTCAATATTGACGATAAAATCCATTTTAGAAATAATTCTGCAGCAAGAGTAAGGTTTCTCCTTTTTAATAATGCAGTCCCCAGCAGGCTCTTTACTCTTCCCGGTGGCGATGTTACAATTGACCCGGGGGGCCAAGCTACATACGTTGTACCTGTAGATGTAATGGAAGTTTCTGTGGTATCAGATGTAAGACCCATTGACTTTTTTAGTGATAATAGAAATAGTATTATCGCCATTCCTGCTATCAGGGGGGCGCAAATAATATTTCCATAGTGTATTTTGTTTTGGCTAAAGGAACTAAAATTTTGTTATGGAAAAGATGCAACAAATGAATTGAATTGAAACGGAAAGCTTATTGAAAAGAGCGTATGGCCAAAACATAAAAAACAATTTTTCGTACTAAACATTTTACAAAACTAAACGACATGAAAAAATTATTACCACTATTAATTCTTCAAATTGCATTTCCAATAATACAATTATTTGCTCAACTGCCTGAAACCAACGGGTATAAAGACAACACAAGTTATGGAATGCAAATGTTTTTAAATGGTGAGTTCTTCGCTCAATCTTCCTCTTCAAATAATAGTTTATCTTTTGTGCCATTACAATTCGGCGACAATCCTGCGATTGTAATTAATGAGCTAAACAACGTGGATGTTTCTGATATTGAAAGAAAACAAACATCTGAATATTTTTCTCAAAAGAATGACCTTCCTCCTGCAAATGATGATTGCATAGGCGCAACCCAATTAACTCTTGGTACGGATAAATGTAATGCAAATCCGTATGCCGGTTCTACGCAATTGGCCACTGCAAGTACCGGGGTTTCCGCGGCTACATGTGATGCCAGTACCAATGTTCAGGATGTATGGTATACATTTACACCCACTACAAATGACTCCGTAACTATTGATATTAATAATGGAACAGGTACATTTATTACACAACTCCTGACAGGCACATGCGGCTCATTTACAGAAGTGGGCTGCGCTTCAGGAACCTCCAATAATTTTAAAGTTATTGCCAATACCACTTATTACGTTCGGGTGTATGTTGCGGGCAGTTCAAGTACATTTAAAATTAAAGCTTACCAACTACCCGCGAGTGGCGCATTTGATTTTGAACACACACCGTATTATATAGCGACTGGAAATACGCTCACCAGTACCAATATTACATTAGCAGATTTTAATTATTCCACAGCATCACCGGATCATCCATTATTAAATGATGGAATTTATTTTGCGATAACAAATTTAGACGGTCAAAATATATGGATGCGGGTGCGCCATATTGCGAGCGACCCGAATGGTACAGGAATTGGTTTTAATGTGCCTGAGACTCAAAGTTCGCCTTTTCGCTCAGGTGGCTTTGGAGGATGGTGGGGTTTTCTTTATCAATTTGATATTTACAAAGACGCAAATTTAGTTGGCTGCAGGAGTAATACATTAAGTGGCCTTTATCCTGTAAATATTATAATGGAAAGTATTGAAACACTTAGCCAACCGGAATGGCTGATGTTTGAAAACTTGAATGCGGAAAGTTCAGACTGGATTCTTAATTCAATTAATTTCACAGGTAACAATCCCGGAAGCAACCCAGGATTTAGTGCAATAAATATCCCCTATCCAGATCCATTTCCCGGTGGCTTTTCTTCCACATTTCCTGTAGCAAGTAAAAATATTTATGCCATTGATTTAGGTGGTAATTCTTATGCCGAGTTTAAAATGAGTGCCAATAATGTATCACAGTTTAAATATGGTTATGAATACAATTCAAGTGGCGGCTACCAGGGCATACGATTATCTTTTGGCACAGCCCTCGTACTGCCCTTAAATCTTTTAAGTTTTGATGCATTTAAAAATAAAACAAATGTTCAACTCTCCTGGAAAACGACCAATGAAATAAATACCAGTTACTTTATGGTACAGCGCAGTACAAATGGTTCAGCGTTCAACAACATTGGAAAAGTTGAAGCAGTAAATACTTCGGG
>JBDTAN010000175.1:0-3863 GCA_039924585.1 Chitinophagaceae bacterium
TTGTGAGCCGTTGGCACTATAAATAAAACCGGCCAGGTTAGCGTTCCCTGAAGGAATGGCTAATTCCGTCATTCCTGCCGGTGCATTTTTATCCCAGGTAATATCTTTTAAAACAATTGAATCAGATTGCGCAAGCGCATTCGTGCAGGTACAAATCAAATATACCATGCATAAAAGAGGAAGAATTTTTTTCATATTGTATTTTAAAAATTAAAATGATGAAGAAGTTTTAAAGTTACATGGACTTGATATGTTATTTTGACGGAAATTAATTTCAATAAAAGCAGTTATGGAAATTGCCAACGTAAAAGCAAGGTAATATTATTTTTGAATGAAAGAATAAAATATACATGAATGTATTTTGGTGAATGGCAAAAAGAACCTGGATGTTTTATGGTTAATGGAGTTCTAAAAGTTTTGGAAATGCGTAGCATTGATCCAATTTGTAACAACGGGTTTCAACCCGTTGCGAAACTATCAGTTTAAAAAGGAGAGCCTTAGGCTCGGTACATATTATGCGAAAGAAATGTGGAGAATACCGGATTCGAACCGGTGACCTCTTGCATGCCATGCAAGCGCTCTACCAACTGAGCTAATTCCCCTTTTTAAAAGTTAGCAAAAATAAGGGTATCCATTTTCCAATTCAAATAAAGATCAAAAAAGAGCCGTTTATTTTGAGGCCTTAATTTTCAGATAAAATTTACATTGCTTTACTTTGCCGTGCAATATGCAACAAAAAGAAAATAAGAAATTGAAATTCGCCATCATTGGTTGTGGCCGTATCGCTCATCGGCATGCGGCTGTAATGCAGTCACACGGCACATTACAAGCTGTTTGTGATATTGTTCCATCCAAAACAGGGGAATTTGAAAAAGCATACAACGCGAAGCCTTACAATACAATTGAGGACTTACTGAAATCAGAAAAAGACATTGATCTTGTTGCTGTTTGCACACCCAATGGACTGCACGCCCAACATAGTATCCTTTGCCTGGAAAATAACCTGCATGTTTTATGTGAAAAGCCTATGGCGCTTTCTGTGGCTGATTGTCAAACAATGATGGCAGCTGCAGATAAGCATCATAAAATGCTGTTCATAGTAAAACAAAACCGGTACAATCCACCTGTTCTTGCTGTAAAAGAATTACAGGAAAGAAATGCGCTGGGTAAAATTTCCGGAATGCAACTCAATTGTTTCTGGAACCGCGGCTCCGATTATTATCATGATTCATGGAAGGGTTCAAAGGCAATGGATGGTGGAATTTTATATACACAGTTCAGTCATTTTATTGACCTCGTTTATTGGTTCATGGGAGAAATAAAAAGCGTGAAATCTTTTAGTGAAAATTTTATGCATCAACATGATATTGAATTTGAAGATACTTGTGTGGCTATTGCTACATTCAAATCAGGGGCTATAGGAACTATGCATTTTACCATTAATAGTTATAAAAAAAACATGGAAGGCTCACTCACCTTGTTTGGAGAAAAAGGCACGGTGAAAATCGGCGGGCAATATTTAAATGAACTTGAATATCAACAAACTTCCGGAGACAAAATTATAAATCTTCCTGCTGGTAATCCGCCCAATGAATACGGAAATTATACAGGATCTATGAGCAACCATGATAAAGTGTATGAGCGCGTTTGTGCTGCTTTGCAACAAACTGAAAACGTTACTACCAATGCCTTTGAGAGTATGAAGACGATTGAAATGATTGAACAGATTTATGCCGCGGTGAAAGAAAATAATTAGGTGAAAATAAAGTTTATCTATTTCCTGCCTGGTACATGCGTTCGATGATTTCCACTACCTTCAAACCTTCCAGAGCATTCGTGGTAATGGTATTCCGGTCATGTAAAACATCAATCACATTTTCGATAATAAAACCATGATTGGCGGCGGAGCCCGTATAATTACCATAATTATTCGCTGGGTTTGTAGGTGGTAATTTGGGCATTGTATAATTTTTAATATGGCAATATTCTAATTTGTCCATGTACTGCCCGCCAATTTTAAAACTGCCATTTTCCCCGATTATTGTAATACTGCTTTCCATATTTTTATCCCAGGCGGCTGTAGTAAAATTCATACAACCCATACCACCACCAGCTACTTCAAATTGCACGATTCCACTGTCTTCGAATTCTGTCAAACCTTCATGATTAAAGGATTTGAAGCTGGAGCGAATGTTTTCTATATCACCCAACAACCAATATAAAATATCGATGAAATGAGAAAATTGTGTAAACAAAGACCCACCATCCAGTGACTTTGTACCATGCCAATTATCTTTGGTATAATAACGTTGATCACGGTTCCAATAGCAATTAATTTGCACCATAAAAATGTTGCCCAATAAATTTTCATCGAGTATTTTTTTCGCCCATGCAATGGGTGGCGAATACCTGTTTTGCATCACGGCAAAAACTTGTTTATGAACCTGGAAAGCTTTGGATAAAATTTTCTCCGCATCTTTTTTGCTAAGTGCAATCGGCTTTTCAACTACAATATGTTTTTTCGATTCAAGTGATTGTACAGCATGTTGTGCATGCAAACCATTCGGTGTAGCAATCGTGATCACATCTGCATCAATTCCTGCTGAAAAAAAATCGTTGAGTGTTTGAAAAAATGGAACAGCATAATCTTTTATATTAAGTTGATCGGCATCTTTAATATCGATCAGTGCGACTAATTCCGATTCATTATTGCGGGCGATCATTTCAGCGTGACGCATTCCAATATGGCCACAACCTATGATAGCGAATTTTATTTTTTTCATATTAGGGATAAAAAATATATTATAATTTTTTTACACCATTTTCATCTAATGCATACCTGTCGCCGGTTTCAGGGCATTTAGCAAATCCCAAGGCATCGAAATTTAAACGATGGCCATATTCACTCACCCAGCCTTCCTGCTTTGCCGGGTTGCCAAAAAACAATGCAAACGCGGGCACATTTTTCGTTACCACAGCACCGGCGCCAATAAACGCATAAGGACCGATATCATTTCCGCAAACAATGGTTGCGTTGGCGCCAATAGATGCGCCTTTAAACACTTTCGTTTTAAGGTATTCATTTTTGCGAACTATTGCACTGCGTGGATTGATCACATTTGTAAATACACAGGAAGGGCCAAGAAAAACATCATCTTCACAGGTCACGCCGGTATACAGCGAAACATTATTTTGCACTTTTACATTATTGCCCAAGATCACGCCCGGCATGATGACAACATTCTGTCCGATGTTACAATTTTCGCCGAGTTTACATCCCGCCATTAAATGCGAGAAATGCCAGACACGAGTGCCGGCGCCGATTTCAGCGCCTTCATCAATTATCGCGCTTGGATGCGCAAAAAATTCAGTGTTCATTTTCCCTGCTAAAATAATTTTAAAAAATCTAAATTATGAAAGTATTATTTTGAATCAACCAAAGCTTGCATTTGCGTATAAAAATTTTCTGCAATCTTTCTGCGGTCAAAATTTTTCAGAACATAGGCTTTCCCATTTTCACCGAGTGTTTTTTTCATCTCCGGGTTGTCATATAATTCCAGGATCGCATTTGCCAGCGCATCCGCATTTTCAGGTTCAAAATATAAACCTGTTTTTCCTTCATCTATAAAAAGTTTTCTTGCTTCTCCATCAACACCCAATAAAATGGGTTTGCAAAATGCAAGCGGTTCAAAAAGCTTTGAAGGAATAGCGCCTTTGAATAAATCCAGTTTCTTTAAAGGAACAATGTACGCATCACAAGTTTCAATTTTTGCCAACACAAAATCCCTCGGTTTGTTTGAAATGAATGTTACGTTTTGAAGTGACAATACATCTTTAAGATTATATAATTTTTCTTTTTCAGG
>JBDTAN010000176.1:0-3541 GCA_039924585.1 Chitinophagaceae bacterium
TTTGTTGCGGCAAAAAGTGGAGCTGTTGATCAATCCAGGGATGAAGTTCTATACGTAAACGGACCGCATCCATATATTTTTTGTATCTGTACTAAAAATAATATAGATACAAGCTGGGAGCATAACAACGAAGCCTGGGTGCTTACACGTAAATTATCTGCACTTCTTTGGAAATATTTTAATCCAGCATCAAATTGGCAACCTGCTGAATATTTGAAATGAAATAACCAAAGTCAATGAGATATCAATTTTCGCTCAAATCTTTTTCATAATTTAATTCACCATGTACAATTCTTGCAGGTGCTGTATACGGATGTTCTGTAGCTTTCCCCATTGCCATAATGTGCATGACTCTCCAGCTACGAAATTTTAAATAATCAGAAACCATGGAACGGTGACAACGCCACCAAACTGCTTCGGAACACATATAAGCAGCACGCTTTGTTATAGCGATATTTTCTAGTTGTTCAATACCATTTTTAAAATCATCCGTTTCCATATAGTCCGCATAACTTCTAAAAGCAACATGGCGCCAACCAGTATTTTTTGAATTCAAATTTGCTTTTCGTCTTCCGCCAAGATCCTTTATATGTATATATTGTATGTTATTTTGAGGCAAAGAAATTTCCAATGCTTCTTTATTGAATTGTGGAAATTTTCTTGAACCCGGATAACTCCTGATATCAGCAACCAGTTCAATATCGAATGATTGAAGCATACTTACAAACTCTTCCAACGAGCGGGTAGAATGTCCAATGGTCCAAATGGTTTTATTTTCTATACTCATTTTAGCATTTAAAAAAGACTAAACAGGAACGCCAGGAATTAATGGCCGCAACGTAATCTCATCTACCAAAAAATTATCAGGTGTTTCTATTAAGTGAATGATCAAATCAGCAACATCTTTTGGTTGCAGCATATTACTATGCGGTTGAATGCCGGAAGCTTCAAAAAAATGGGTATCAATACTACCGGGATTTACACAGGTAACTTTTATTTTAAAAGATCGAAGTTCTTTAAACAATGCTTCACTGAAACCTTGCATTGCATATTTAGTTGCGGAATATGCCGCACCTTCAGATCTTGTTGTTTTACCCAAGATAGAACCAATATTGAGAATGTGGCAAATGCTTTTATGCGCTTTCATCAAAGGAACTATTTTGGAAGTGATATAAAAAGCACCATTCAAATTGGTATTGATCATTTCATGCCAGCGTTCTAAAGATAACTCATCAATCTTCGTAAAATATCCGGCTCCTGCATTATTGATAAGCATGCAAGGCGAATGGTTTTTTGAGAATGTTTTCGAAACCCAGGTCGCAATTTCTTCCTGATTAGTAATATCCATTACTACAGGAATAAAATTTTCTCCCAATTTATTTTCAATCGCTTTAAGTTTTTCTTTATTGCGTGCAAGCCCATAAACGATTGCACCTTTTTCTGCCAGCGCAATTGCCAACGCCGCTCCCAGCCCACTGCTGGCGCCGGTTATAACTGCTATCTTTCCATCTACATTCATTTCTTCAATTTTAAATTAGCATACAATATTAAGATGGATTGTAACTTCCGGGAACCATACGAAAACCAATCGCCAAACGATTCCAACCATTAATAGCAACAATGGCCATACTCAATGCGACCATTTCTTTTTCATCAAAATGTTTATGGACTGAATCCTATAAAGAATCAGGAACATCATTCTCTGAAATCACCGTAAGCGCTTCCGTCCATTCTAAAGCAGCACGTTCTCTTTCTGTAAAAAATGGGGTTTCCCGCCAGGCACTTAAAGCATATAATCGTTGTTCTGTTTCACCAGCTTTTCTTGCATCTTTCGTATGCATATCGAGGCAATATGCGCAACGGTTTATTTGTGAAGCCCTGGTTTTTACTAATTCATACAAAGTAACTTCAAGTCCTGAAGTGGTTACATATTTTTCAAGTTCCAGCATGGCTTTTAAAGCATTGGGTGAAACTTTTGAATAATTTAATCTTTCTTTCATCATCAAGGTTTGTTGCAAATTAGACAATTAAATCATTCAGAATTTTATTCAATAGAAACTAACATTGTATTTAAGAAGCCATTACCTCCTGGTCATTATTCACTTCCAGGATTGTGAATGTATTATATCCTTTTGGCACTTTCCATTTCACTTTCTGACCCTCTTTAAAACCAATTAATGCTGTTCCAATGGGTGCCATAATAGAAATTTTATTTTCTTTGATATTGGCTTCTTCCGGGATTACAATTTTTAAAATCATTGCAGCCTTTTTCGAATCTGATTGTATTTTAACGATAGAATTCAGGCCAACTACATCGTTCGGAAAATCATCTTTATCTACAAGTTTGGCTTTTTTTAATTCGGCCTTTAAATCATCTGCTTCCTGTTTATTAAATGTTCTTTGGGAGCGCACATTTTTTAAATATGCATTTATTAATGCAAAATCGTCCTTTCTCAGAATCAACTTGTTTTCTGTCTTTTTCATAATGTTTAATTTAATATTTAGAAAATTTACCCGAATGTTTTTTTATACCGGGATTTGTAAAAAATATACACTTAAGAAAAGTGCATTTTTATACTCATGAATTTGTGTATGTAAAATTTAATAAATGCCTGTGAAAAACATGAAGTCTCCCACGAAAAAGAATAATCTCCCCCGGACTGTGTAACCTCTGTTCGGGGGTTTAATTTTTGAAGTCTCTTGAATTTGAATAAAAATGAAACTTCTGTAAGTAAATAGAGATAATACTAAACTTGTTTTCACACAAAACCAGGGCTGGTTGCTGTGTGAAAAAATTCCTGCAAATAATATGTTTTGCTTTTTGTATCATTACTAACTTAAAGGACTAAAAATAATTTCTTCTAAAAATTTCTTTAAATACCAGCAAATAAACTGTGTATTACAAACTTACGCAATTTATCCATATAAATACTAAAAAATACTCCTGGCACAAGGATAAAAAAAATCACATTGCTGTGATTTTTATAGAGGTCCCGAGCGGATTCGAACCGCTGTACGAGCTTTTGCAGAGCTCTGCCTAGCCACTCGGCCACAGGACCATAAAGTTTAAAGAAGTGCAAAAGTAAGGCAATGACCGGAAATTTAAAATTCTAATTCTGGATTTCTCAAACGTTTTTCCCCATATTGACCTTGAAAAAGTTGTAATTTTGCACCAAAAACCAGGATTTATTTTCATGGTTTTCTTTTTCACAAAACATTGTAAGCAAATCACAAAATATGCAAGTTTCTTTTTATAAATACCATGGCACTGCCAATGATTTTATTATGATTGACAATCGCGAAGGGAAAATAAATCTTTCCAACAAACAAGTTAAAAAAATATGCGCAAGGCATACCGGTATTGGTGCAGACGGACTTATATTAATTTTAAATGCAGCAGATGCTGATTTTGAAATGGTATATTATAATGCAGATGGAAACCCAGGAAGTATGTGCGGAAATGGAGGTAGATGCGCCATAAAATTTGCTGCAATGCTGGGCATCAAAAAAAACTATTATGCTTTTCAGGCAATTGATGGTA
>JBDTAN010000177.1:0-2825 GCA_039924585.1 Chitinophagaceae bacterium
TGAGCAGTAATATTCTAACACGGATGATGCAAAAATTGAAGGAGAGTATCATTGCCATCAAACTTGAACGGAATTTTACCAAAGAAGAGATAATCACCGTTTATCTAAATACAGTTCCATTTGGCGATAATGTATTTGGTATTCGAAATGCCTCCAAAACTTTTTTTCAAAAAGAACCTGACCGTGTAAGTATTGAAGAAGCAGCGGTGCTGATCGGTATGCTCAAAGCTTCTACCACATATAACCCACGGATCAATCCGGCACGTTCTCGCGACCGGCGCAATGTGGTAATCGATCAAATGGTCAGGAATAAATATATTGAATCCGCAGTTGCTGATAGTATTAAACAATTACCTATTAAACTTAATTATAAAAAACTGGATGAAACTGCGGGCCTTGCTCCTTATTTCCGGATGATACTGGGTGAGGAAATGAAACAATGGTGTGCTACGCATAAAAAAAGTGACGGGGAAAATTATAATTTATATAAAGATGGTTTGAAAATTTATACAACCATCAATCCACGCATGCAATTATATGCAGAAGCTGCCGTTGCAAAGCACATGAGTTCCATGCAGAAACAATTAAATTCCCAGGACAATATCAAGAGTGGAAGTGTCTGGAAAAATCATGAGAATGTTTTGCAGGCAGCCATGAAACAATCTGATCGTTGGCGGAATATGAAAAAAGAAGACATTCCGGATGAAGACATCAAGAAATCTTTTTATGTAAAAACACCCATGAAAATATTTGCCTGGAATGCTACCCGATCTTCAGATACGATCATGACGCCATATTATTCCATTAAATACCACCGCCAAATGTTACAGGCTGGGTTTATGGCGATGGATCCATTGAGTGGCGAAGTAAAAGCATGGGTTGGAGGCATTGATTTTAAGACATATAAGTATGATCATGTAAATATAAACACGAAGCGGCAAGTTGGTTCTACTATTAAACCATTATTGTATAGCCTGGCCATTGAAGATGCAGGTTTTACACCCAATACGATTGTTGAAGATCAGCAGCAAAATTTTACTGGTTATGGAATGGTGCCAGCTACTACCACAACTTGTACGGGCAATTCCATTCCTTTAAGTGAAGCACTCGCTTTGTCAAGAAACTGTGCAACGGCTTACGTCTTAAAACAATTAGGTTCCCAGGGAAATGATGGTGCCAAAAGGTTTGTTGATTTTTTAAAGACCTGTAACGTGCAATCCAAAATTGATCCCTACCCTTCCATTGCATTGGGCAGTTGTGAAATATCTTTATATGAAATGATGCAGGCATTCAGCATGTTTCCCGGAAGAGGTTTTAACGTAAAACCTATGTATATCACAAGAATTGAAGATGGACAGGGAAATGTTTTACAAACAAATATTCCGCAGCGCAAAGAAGTTATCAGTGATGCCACAGCATATTCTATCATCACCATGATGGAAGGCGTCATGCAATACGGCACCGGACGGCGCATCTGGAGTTATGGAGTGAATGGAGAAATTGCCGGCAAAACCGGAACCACGAATGATAATAGTGATGCCTGGTTTATAGGATATACGCCACAATTATTATGTGGCGTTTGGACAGGTTGCGATGACCGTTTCATCCGCTTCAACAGCACTGCTGTGGGACAAGGTTCTTCCCTGGCATTACCCGTGTGGGCTTATTTTTATGATAAGGCAGGCGATGATGCCACACTTGGTTTTGATCAAAAAATGGCTTTTGTAAAACCAGACAATATGAGCAACAATGTTACTTATGACTGGATCAATAGTGTGCCTGCAAATTTGGGTGCAGAAGGCGGTGATCTTGGTAATGGAAATGCAGCTGATTACGGAGGTGAAGAAGTGCCACCAGATAATAATAATAATGAATATATTTCACCGGAAAGTACAGTACCGGATACCGTGAATAAAAAACCAAACCAGGAGAAAAAACAAACACCAAAGCCAACGGATAAAAAAGTGCCGCCAGATGCAAAAGCAGTGATGCCACCCGCTCCTAAAAAAGTAAATAAGTAAAGTTGCATGAATGCGGTGTCATTGTTGATTTTTGTTATCGTAAAAATTAATTTGTGCAGGAAATAAAAACTTTCTATTTTAGAATTCAAATTGCTTTAAAATCAATTTTTCAACCAAACCATCAACTCAAATGCATTCAAAAAAATCCAACTCAGCAATTAATCCTATTTTAAAATTCATTTTTTTTATACCTGTCTTGATACTGCTCAATGCATGCAATACTTCTACCAATTCCCCGGTGAAAGACCGGCGCGCATTATTAAATGGAATGTACCAGTTGATCATAGTTCAAAACATGGACTCTGCCGGTAACTGGCAACAGGATAATTGGGCAAAAGATGGTACCGGTTATATTTTATATGACGGCGCCGGACACATGGCTGTTCAAATTACTAAAAAAGGTTTTAAAGATTATCCATGGTTGAATGAAATGGAAGCCATCATTCCTGAAAAAGTGAACGCAAGAATGGATACCATGGCGTTGCCATCTTTGAAAGATGCACTGGGAGAATTTTCTTCAGACTATGTGTATATGGCCAATTATACCATTGATGACACAGCGGATATCGTTCAGCATAACCGTATCTCTGCTTCTATTCCCGGCAACTGGAATACAAGTGTCCGTAGAGCTTTTTCATTTAATGGCGATACATTAATTTTAAGTTGCCTTGACAGGAATTTAAGATTGAAGTGGTTAAAAATGAAATAAGCCAGTAATGGCGTGTATTTTTTTATTGGGACAAAAAGAAATTATTAAAAATCAAATTCCAGGATATTTTCGTCTTTGAGTAAAACGTTTATAAC
>JBDTAN010000178.1:0-2522 GCA_039924585.1 Chitinophagaceae bacterium
ATATTTTTGCAAATCAGCTATTGTCAGTTCGGGAATTTTATTTCCTTTCAATGCATTGATCATTTGCAATATTTCCGGACTACTATTTATGTCATACGCTTTCTGAAAATATATGATCGCATTTGCTGTATCTTTTTTGGCTAAATACAAAGATCCAAATGCATAGTTTGCATTTTCACTGTTCGGGTAATTTTCTAAATTCATTTTAAAAAATGCTTCAGCCCGGGGATAAAATTTCTTGCTCATAGCAAATATTCCCAGGTCGTTAATCATTTCCTGTGGCGGCAAAATTGTATACCCAAATTGTTGCGAAATTTTTTCATAATGATCCCGGATCTTCTTTATAATAGTGATAGAAGAATCCATAAACTCCGGTATTGAAATTTTTACTTTATAATCTCTAAAAATAAATCGAAGGCCTTCATATTCACTGATAAAAGGCACGGAGCCATGATCATCATCTTCGTAATAATTGGAAGCATACGCCAGGCCATTATCTGGATGCTTGTTTATAAAATCATTGAGTGCAAAAATGGAGCGCATATGCCGCGTTCCTGAATCTGTATCTTTCCTTAATTTTTCTATAGTCATCTCTTCGGGCATTGTATTGGCAATGCCGATATATAATTTTGTACCCGCATAATTTTTTTCTTCGAGTTTCTTTTCAGTAGCTTTTAAAAATTCTTCATGACCAAACCACATGCTCGGATCAATAGCGATATATGCATTGAACATTTTTGTATGATTGGTTAAAATATTCATCACTGTTAGCCCGCCGAAAGAATGGCCGATCAATAATTTATAAGGCTGCACCGGGTACAAAGAATCAATATGTGGCATGAGTTCATTTTGCATAAATGCAATAAACTTTTCATTGCCACCGGTATTTACCGAAGCATTGCTGTCCAAGTATGGAAGGTCATTCATAATATGCGTGGGCGTAAGATCCCGTGTTCGATCCGTGTTCAAAATGGCCACTACGATCATGGGCGGGAAACTGGCGTTCCCGTCAATTTCACCTAGTTGGCGAATCATTGCCACAACACCTTCAAAATGGGTATCACCATCCAGGAGATATATTACAGGGAAACGCTCTCCTTCATATTTATTGCCGGGTTTCATTGTCGGGGAATAAATCCATACCTTTCTTTGCTCGCCCAAAACTTTTGAATAGATACTGTCCACTTTTCCAGAAGGGAAAATATTATAGCCAGTTTGCGAGCGACTCACTAATGATAGCCATATAAATGTTGTAGTTAAAATAAATGTTCGCATGTTTTAAAAAAATTAGATTTTTATTTAAAATTATTTTCAATTAAAATCAGGCAAGACCTATAAGGTTTTGAAAACCTTATAGGCCTATAATGATTTTTCTTCCGCGTATTCCAAAATATCTCCCGGCTGGCAATCCAATGCTTTACATATTGCTTCCAGTGTGCTGAAGCGCACTGCTTTTGCTTTGCCGGTTTTTAAGATAGAGAGATTGGCCAGTGTCAATTCCACTTTTCCTGATAATTCATTTAATGACATTTTTCGTTTAGCCATCATCACATCCAGGTTTACAATTATTGGCATATTAAATAGTTAAGTCGTTTTCAGTTTGAATTTCAATTCCTCTTTTAAAAATATGGGCGATCACTAATAATACCACACCCATAAACAACCAAACATCAGCGCCGCCAAAATTTAATGTTTGTACATCGGGCATTTGTACGCCCTGTTTCACCAACCATTCAATATATTTTACTCCCCAGAAAGAAAAGACGCCAATGCCAACAGCGTGGTAAGAAACATTAAAAATAAAGCGGCCCATATCAATGTTGAAAGGTTGAACCATTTGCAATTTTTTGTCGTGTAAAATTTTTACAATTAAATAAAACATGATCGCCTTCAATACACCCGCAATTGTCATCAATATTATTATTACAATATAATATCCCGGGTCGAAGGCATACAAATTTGACAAACCAAAATAAGCCGCATTATCACTGCTTTTCGCCATTGTAAAAATGCCATTTGAAATAAAACTTCCCGCTTCAATACAAAGACCGATAAATATGATAAAGGAAATGATGTACAAAATTTTAAGCATCAGTTTTGAGCTAATTCTAAATTCCATAGTTTTTGTTTTATGTTGAATAATTATGCAAATATAGATATATATTTATCTTTTATCAATAAATATTTATTAATTAAAAAAGATATTTAAACCCCATGATGTAACGCATTGGTTGAAATTTATGAGGGAAATTTAAAAAGAACCACAAACAAGAAACAAGAAACAACAAACATTTTCTATTTACCTTTAAAAAAAACTGCCATGAACCACAGGAGAAAATTCTTACAACAACTCGCCTTATCTGCCGGTGCATTTTCTGCAAGTAGTTTATTCAATAAATCTTTTGCTGCAGATTTTCAGATAGCTGAAAAAAAATTAAATGGCATGCCGCCAGAACAAGCAGCAGCTGATGAAGATTATTGGTCTGTTATACAACAGGCGTACACCGTGAATCCGAATATTA
>JBDTAN010000179.1:0-2933 GCA_039924585.1 Chitinophagaceae bacterium
TTTATTTCATTTAGTTTTTTTCAATTGCGTTTGCGGTCAAATTAATTATTCAAATCTTGACTTTACCTTAAAAACAATTCCCCAGAAAAATGGAATAGATATATTTGGCATTGCCTCTTCACTATCAGTAAAGTTTACATTGGGAGAACAATCGATTAAACTCCAGGGCAATATTATATTGGTTGACAGTCAACCGATACAAATTATACCAATAGCAATTAGCGATTTAAAGAAAAGTTTATTAAATTTAGATATAGATGAACAACAACAATTACTAAATGATTATTCAAAATATGAGATTGATTATTTTTCTAATAAACTAGGCATAGAAGTTTTAAATAAACAAAGTCAATGGGTGGATACCAAATCCAGATATTGGTTCATTTGGTATTTTCAAGTCGGGAATGTGTCTGCAAAAGTTGACAAAAAAGCAGTCATACAATTATTTGCAACTACGGTTATTGACGATAAAATTTTAGTTCTTAACGCTCCCATCATGCAAAATAGTAACTTTGTAAAAATGGCATTGATAGTAAATCAAATGATGGAGTCATTAATTATTAGCCCTGAAAAATAATATGTCGTTAAGTCGTAAATAAAAAGTAAAAAAAATTAATGAAAAGCCCGCGCCCTTCATATTTTCTTACTGTTCTTTCGAATAAATGCCCACGCTGCCGTGAAGGCCATATTTTTAAATCGAATAATGCTTATGCTTTAAAAAATAGCGTTTACCGTGAAATGTTTGAACATTGCCCTTCTTGCGGACAATTGATCGACCTGGAAATTGGTTTTTATTACGGCACCGGTTATGTAAGTTATTTTGTAACAGTGCTAATTTCTATGATTACTTTTTTTATTTGGTGGCCGTTGTTTGGCATTTCCATATATGATAACAGGATTTTTTATTGGTTGGGTATTAATTCCGTTTTACTTGTCATTTTACAACCGCCAATTATCAGGTGGTCGCGTACACTTTGGCTGAGTTGGTTTGTAAGATATGATCCCAACTGGAAAACAAATCCATACGTGCATCCTGATTTGATGGAATAGATCAGTCATGCTTATCGCCCCCTAAACTGTATTCATTATTTTCTTCATCTTCTTCGCCGATCTTTTCATCAGCATCATCCAAAGAAGCGCCTGGCACATCCAGATCATCAGCGGAAATATCTTTATCAAAACTTCCTTCATTCAATGGCGTGCCATCATCGTCTGTACTTTGCAATGCAGCCCTCCGTAATTGCCGGTCATCACCAGGCATATCATTTGCTGCTTTTTGTAAATCTCTTTTTTCCATTTCAGTTACATTGGAACCGGAATTCTCATTGATGATATCATCATTATTTTCCAAAATATCATCACCTTCTTCATCCGCAGAAGCGATGGTGATATTTTCAGACAGATCGCGGTCCACCGGGATAAAATTTTCCTGACCGGGAATATCTTCCACATCCGGGAGATTGATCAATGTTGGTTCCTGCTTCATTTCTGCCTTGTCTTTTGCAGAATCTATGAGGGAAGAAAGTTTGTCTTTGTTGAGATTGTTTTTATTGTCCTGCATAATGTGTGTTTTAATTTTAAGGTGAAAATTTGATGCCAGTTATTTTCCTGCATCGTACTTCAATAAAACTTTATGATTCAAACAATATAACCTTTTATAAATTAGTGCATAAATGGATCGCTAATTTTTTTGATACCAATGTACTTTTCCAAACATGGCCGGATCAAAAATGGCATCATCCAAAGATACATTTGCTTTGCAATCATGGTAATATTCTACCTGCGCCAATTTATCATCAAAATAAAAACTGCATTTTTGTTCAGACCAGCCGCCACCAAATTGTTTGTGATTTTCAAAAATACCTTCAGATTTTCGTCCATCGGCGTATTCAATAAAACGAAGCAGTACCAGTTTATTTTTATCAATCCATATTTGATTTACTTTTTCACCTGCTTTATCAGCGCCGATCACGTACACGGGATTTCCCATAAAAGTATCTTCATGAAATTTATTTAAATCATAATTCAATATTTGGAAATGTGTGGTCACCGAATCGAAAGGCATAATGTACATGCCGCCCAATAAAAATGTAAGGTCATCATTATTTGCATCGGTTCTTTTCAAAGAATCATTCCTGAAAATATACATGGAATCGCGGCTGAAAATCACCGCATTTCCATCTTTAATATCTCCAAAATCTATGCGGAAACTATAAGGAAGATGGAGTGCCTCATACCAGGTTTGTGTATTGATCAATGAATCGTTGCGATACCTTTCAGTGGTCTGGATAAATGTGAAACTCGTGTACCATTTTCCTGCATACTTATCATGCATGATTTTCAGCACAGACTTTGAATCCGTTTTACTGCCGGTGAATAGAGCGAATGATAAAAGAAAAGAGAGAATGATTTTCATAATTTTTTTTGGGTAAAAAAATAAAATGTTTTTCAAATATAAAAAATCCCAGGCCTCTTTTAATTTTTTTTACATAAATGGAAATCTATTTGCATACTGCATTGATTTTTATTTTATATTTATCAATAAAACTTAACTATTATGAAAAAAAATATACTATTTGTAATCTTGCTTATAATGAGTGCTTCGGGTTTTTCACAAATCAGTTTTGAACCAGGCTTTATTATAAATAACAATGGTGATAAAGTTGATTGTCTTATAAAAAACCTGGAATGGAAAAACAACCCGAATGAATTTACCTATAAACTTTCAGAAACTTCCGAAGAACTTACCGGTAATATACAAAATGTCAAAGCTTTTTTTACAGGAAACGCAAAATATGTTTTATTTAATACAGATATAGACAGGAGCAGTGATGTTTTAAGTGAAGGCACTACGGATAAAGAACCACAATATAAAAATGAAACCTTTTTCTTAAAAGTATTGGTAGAAGGAAAAGCATCTTTATATGTTTATA
>JBDTAN010000180.1:0-4906 GCA_039924585.1 Chitinophagaceae bacterium
CCTGCCATGTGATGTTCCAGTTTTATGTTGCGGGCGGCAAACTCAGTTGCCAGCTTTATCAGCGAAGTGCGGATGTGTTTTTAGGTGTGCCGTTTAATATTGCTTCCTATGCATTGCTCACGTTAATGATTGCACAGGTTTGTAATTTAGAACCGGGAGAATTTATTCATAGTTTTGGTGATGTACATTTATACAATAATCATATGGAGCAGGCAAAATTGCAACTTTCCCGCAAGCCATTTCCTTTACCTTCTATGAAATTAAATCCTGCTGTAAAGAATATTGACGATTTTGATTTTGAAGATTTCACTTTGGAAAACTATGATTTTCATCCTGCAATCAAAGCACCTGTGGCTGTATAAAAAAATTGACAATGAACACCGGAATAAAATTAAGTTTTGTTGTTGCAGCTTCAACAAATAATGCAATCGGAAAAAATAATAAATTGCTCTGGCATTTGCCCAATGACCTCGCTTTTTTCAAAAATACAACCTGGGGAATGCCGGTTTTAATGGGAAGCAAAACTTTTGAATCTATCAATTCAAAACCGCTGAAAGGTAGACACAACCTCATTCTTACGCATGATAAGAATTTTTCTGCCGATGGCGTAAAAGTAATTCATACGATTGAAGATGGTGTGCAGGATGCTATGGAAAATGATTATCGTGAACTTATGATCCTGGGCGGCGCTACTATTTATAAACAAACGATGGCGCTTGCGCAAAAAATTTATCTCACGCGTGTTCACGCAATTTTTGAAGATGCAGATGCATTTATTCCTGAAATAAAAAAAGAAGATTGGCAATTAGTTTCCAATGAAGATTTTTATAAGGATGAAAAGCATGCATATGATTACAGCTTCCAGGTTTGGGAAAGAAAATAAAACACATTCAGCATATTCCGCTAAGAAAATAATTTCATGTATTCCAAAACAAAACTTGCTTTAAAATATATTCAATATTTGTTGCGTGCTTCAAATGGTAAAGGCCATGGAGTGCACCCGCCGTTTGTGTATGATTTTATCCGGCATGTTTTAAATACAAAAGAAAAGCCTACCTATTTTTCGAAAATTGAACATGTAAGAAAAGCGTTAATGGTAAATGATGAGATCATTACTATTGAAGATTTTGGTGCAGGCTCAAGGATTTTTTCAGGCCTGGAAAGAAAAATTTCAGGCATCGCGCGGACATCATTAAAACCGGCGAAATACAGCCGTTTACTGCATAACATCATTGCGTATTATCAGCCAAAAACATCACTTGAATTGGGTACTTCTTTGGGCATCACTTCTGCATACCTGGCGAAAGCAAATCCTGCAGGTAAAGTGATCACACTGGAAGGTTCTGACGCAATTGCTGCCATTGCAAAAAATAATTTTGAACATTTATCCATCGAAAATATAGAGATCGTCCAAGGCAATTTTAATGATACACTCCCGCAAGTCTTACAAAAAAATCCTGTGATTGATTTTGCATTTATCGACGGGAATCATAGTAAAGAACCAACCCTGGACTATTTTCATGCATTGTTGCCACATACAGGCAGTGATACTATTTTGATATTTGATGATATTCACTGGAGTGAAGAAATGGAAGCCGCATGGGCTGAGATTCAGGCCAGCACGGAAGTGCGGCTTAGTATTGACCTGTTTTTTGTGGGAATTGTTTTTTTTAAAAAGGAGCTATTAACTAAATCGGATTTTACGATTCGTTATTAAAATGAGTAATTTCTTTTGGAGAAATGAATTTAAATTTTTGGGTATAAAATATAAAACATAATTTCATCCGCGTCCTAAAAACCAGCTATGATAATCGGCATATTGAAAGAACCTGCAAATGAAAACAGGGTTTCCCTTTTACCAGAACAGGCTCATTTGCTCGTAGAGCAAAAGAATGATTTAATGATTGAAAATGGTGCGGGCGCTGGGGCATTCGCTGCGGATGCATTGTATACAGAAAAAAATATTACTTGCGCAACAAGAGATGAAGTGCTTGCTAAAAGCGAAATCCTTTTGTCCATTCACCCGTTAGCAAAAGATGATATTGAAAAACTGAAAAAAAATTGTGTACTAATCGGCATGTATCAACCACTGATGCATACGGATGACATGCAATTTTTAGCAGAAAAAAATATCACTTGTTTCAGCCAGGATATGTTGCCGCGGACGACGAGCGCACAAACAATGGACATTCTCAGCAGCCAGGCAAATATCGCCGGCTATAAAGCTGTGGTGCTTGCTGCAAGTATTTATACAAGATATTTTCCCATGCTCATGACAGCTGCAGGAAGCATTGCCCCGGCAAAAGTATTGATACTTGGGGCCGGAGTTGCAGGCTTACAGGCGATCGCAACAGCAAAAAGATTAGGGGCAGTTGTAGAAGTATTTGATACAAGGCCCGCAGTGAAAGAAGAAGTAAAAAGTCTAGGTGCAAAATTTGTTGAAGTGGAAGGTGCTGCAGATGCAACGCAGGCTGGTGGTTATGCAGTGGAGCAATCCGAAGAATTCAAGCAAAAGCAACAGGAGCGCATTGCTCAGGCTGCCATTAAAGCGGACATCATTATTTCTACCGCACAAATTCCCGGTAAAAAAGCACCGATATTAGTTACAGATGATACACTGGATAAAATGAAACCAGGTTCTGTGATCATTGATCTTGCTGCGGCAACAGGTGGAAATACTTTGCAGACGAAAAATGACGAAACCATTGTTTATAAAAATATTACGATCGTCGGAAATAGTAATTTGGCTTCTACTTTACCAGCCGATGCAAGCAAATTATATGGAAAAAATATTTTCAATTTTCTCCAACTCATTGATTCAAAAGAAGGGCAGTTGACGATTAATTTTGAAGATGATATTGTGAAAGGCGCCTGCATCACTTTTGAAGGTAAAATTGTAAATGAGCGAATGCTGAAATAATAAAATTTGTATCAATAAATTATTTGTTATGGAAAATTTTCTCTCCTGGATAAACATTCACCAGGAATATATTTATATCGTGATACTCATGATCTTCCTGGGTATTGAAATTATTGGCCGCGTACCTTCTGTTTTGCATACACCGCTGATGAGCGGTGCAAATGCCATTCATGGTGTAGTAGTGATCGGCGCCATTATCGTGATGGGTGAAGCAGACGCCGAAAATTATATCGCGCTGATTTTAGGTTTTATTGCTGTGATCGTTGGCACATTAAACGTCGTAGGTGGTTTCGTTGTGACAGACCGGATGCTTGAAATGTTTCGTAGTAAAAAAAATAAGTAAACTTTTTTTTAAAATATAAATATGGGGGATTCTTTACTCACGATTTGCTATATCATCGGTTCGGTAAGTTTTATTATCGGTCTAAAAATGTTATCTAATCCGGCATCAGCAAGAAAAGGAAATCTGATAGCAGCCGCTGGTATGGCTATTGCAATTATTGCTACACTTGTTTTGTATAAAGATTCCACTGGCGCAGGCCTTCATAATTATACCTGGATTTTCGCAGGACTTATTATCGGTAGCATTATCGGAACACTTGCCGCAAAAAAAGTAAAGATGACAGCGATGCCTGAAATGGTGAGCATGTTCAACGGTATGGGTGGTGCATGTGCTGCATTGATTTCAATTGTAGAATTTCAGCACGTGATGGAAAATGGGAATACAGGAAGCTTGCCTATAATTTTTGCAGGCTTAATTATTGGTTCCATCTCTTTTGCCGGAAGTATGATCGCCTGGGGAAAATTAAATGGTAGTATCAAAGATTTTTCTTTTAATGGTCAACATATTTTCAACCTGGTTTTATTTGGCTTGATCTTAATATTGGCCATCTTTTTGGTGATCAAAATCAATCCTGAAAATTATTTTTTATTTTATGTAGTTTTTGCTGGAGCTATTTTATATGGTGTCATGTTTGTCCTTCCAATTGGTGGCGCAGATATGCCCGTTGTAATTTCTCTACTCAATTCATTCACTGGCGTAGCTGCAGCTTGCGGTGGTTTTTTATATGATAATAAAGTGATGCTTACCGGGGGAATTTTAGTGGGAGCGGCCGGAACTTTGTTGACCATATTAATGTGTAAAGCGATGAACAGATCATTGCTGAATGTCCTGATCGGATCCTTTGGAAGCAGCGCTGCGCCTGCTCAGGCGAAGAGTGCTTCTGGTGGCACATACAAAGAAATTTCTATCTATGATGCGGCGATAGCAATGAGCTATGCAAGAAAAGTGATCATTGTTCCTGGCTACGGTTTAGCTGTTGCACAGGCGCAACACGTGTGCCATGAATTGGAAAAAACATTGGAAGAAAAAGATGTAACTGTTTTATATGCGATTCATCCTGTTGCGGGTAGAATGCCCGGCCATATGAATGTGTTGTTGGCAGAGGCCGATGTGGATTATGATAAATTATTAGAAATGGAGCAGGCCAATGATGAATTTAAAACCGCTGATGTGGTTTTGGTTTTGGGTGCAAATGATGTGGTAAATCCTGCTGCGAAAAATGATCCGGCTTCACCTATTTATGGCATGCCAGTGTTAGAAGTGGAAGATGCAAAAATGGTCATCGTAAATAAACGCAGCATGAAGCCCGGTTATGCAGGTATAGAAAATGAATTATTTTATCAACCCAAAACTTCGATGCTTTTTGGCGATGCAAAAGCTGTTTTGCAAAAATTAGTTGCTGAAATAAAAAGCGTTTAATTTTTTAAAAATTACTACTTATTTTTTTAATTATAAATAACCTTTAACAGGATATTTAAAACACGCACTGCAATAATCCGTTTCATTTTTTAATTAAATGAAAATGCATTTATGCAAAAATTATTTTTGTGTTTTTTATTTGTTGCTTTTTATTCATTCGCTTCTTCTCAAGCGCCATATAACCGGGCAATTGGCGTGAAATTACCTGGCGGTTTTTCTGTTAC
>JBDTAN010000181.1:0-2532 GCA_039924585.1 Chitinophagaceae bacterium
TGTAATGACCAACGCGTATGTGAATACAGAATATGAATATAATCCTGCTTCCTATTACCGCAGCCGCAAATTGCCGCAGCCGAGCGCTTCTACGCCGGAACTTATTTTTCATGCATTAGAACTGGCGGAAGAATTGCACCGGCCTGCCACGCGCTACCTGAAAGCGGGTGTATTGCTCAGTGGCATTGTGCCGGATAATTCGATCCAATCCAATCTTTTTGTTCCGCCTGTGCCCGCGCAAAAACAACTGATGAAAGCTATTGACAATATCAATTTTAGTATGCGCAATGATATGGTAAAATATGCTGCAGGCGGATTACAGAAGCACTGGAAAATGCGGCAGGAATTACGCTCGCCGAGATATACAACAAGGTGGGAAGAATTGTGCCTTGTCCGTTAATTGAAAAAATAAAAAATAGTCTTATTTTATATTTTCAATATGATCATTTTGTATGGGAGAATAATCTTTTTTGAGTTGACCGTTGACCATGATCTGATCGAAAAAACATTTGATGCCAGTGGCTTTATTCATGTTTTCTACATTCTCAATATGAAAATGCAAATGTGGTTCTGAAGAATTTCCGGTATTGCCACACAGGCCCAAAAGTTCTCCCTGGCGTACATCCAGGCCTTCCTTGACAACAATAGAATTATGTTTGAAATGACAGAAAACCAGGTATTCATCATTGGCTGTTTTAATGATCACTGTATTACCTCCTACGTCATACGTATTCATTTCGCCGGGAATATTATCTTTTACGCCATTCACAACTTGTACAACTTTCCCATTGCAGGGCGCAATAATTTCTTTCCCAAAAGCATAATAATCTTCATTCGTTTTTCCGTCTGTGCGGTATGATTTCCCGGAAGAATCAACCTGCAAAATATCGAAGGCATTTTTCTGCGCACGGTTTTGAACATGGTAATTTAATTCTTTGGTATCGCCGCCCCAGACAACGAACCAGGAGCCGTGGAAAGGCAAAGCAAGTTTGGTTGTATTTCGCTGTGTTGTCTGTGTGTTATCTTCAAAAGGTTTTATATACAAACCATTTATTTTGTCTTCATTATCCATCGATATATTCAAAGTGAAAATGCCTTTTTCAAAAGTGGTTTTATAGGAACCATAAGATCCATTTTCATAACCAGTAAATTCATGTGTCAATATTTTCCCTGCCTGGGTATATAAACCTGCGAGAAATTCATTGGTTTTTTCCAGTGGTAAAGCATTTTTCATTACATCTGCAAACAAATTGAAGATGCTGTCATATTCATTGAAGTTATAAAATATTTCAAATTTTTGCACAGTGTTTTTGTAGGTTAATTTTTCTGCTTGTTGTGAGAAAGTACTAACAGAAAAAAGTGAAAGAAAGATGAGTGAAACAAGTATAGATTTCATAAATATTATTTTATCGAAAATGAATTTCCTCAATATTAAGAAATTGGCGATGATATTTAAAATTGATTTTGTTATTGCTTTAAAAATAGATAAATTTCCAATTGAACTTTGTTAGAGGCAAAACCAAGTATGGAGAAAAATTGATAAAACGGACATACCACATGATTCTTAAAAAAGTAAATCCATTAAGTTTAATATTAGGTTGGCTTGTGCTTGCCATAGTTTTCAGTGTTATTTATATGATTTTTTTAGGCGTCTCTACTCCAGGAGGTGAGCAAAGACCTTTTACTTTTCTTGGTAAGGCAATCCCCATTATCATTTATGGTATTTTAATTATAGCTATAACCAGCATCCCCATTTATATTGAATGGATAAAAAAATTTTGGTACATAAATTTATTTTTTATCGCAGCATGTGTGATTTTTATAATTAAAGATCGTATTGAAGAAAATAAAGATCCTTATTTTACAAGCACAAAAATAATTATGCTAAATGGTAAAGATTATGAACAGACAATCCAGTATTATAATAGCAAATCAACAATAATAAGAAGTATATCATTTCATTTAAATGGGAAAAAGGATAGCACATGGACTGTATTCGCTGAAGATGGAAAAATAATAAGCCAGGAAAAATACAAAAACGGTAAATATATAAATGTACAATTTAATGTTGTGATTGACTCAATCCAATCATCTAATGTCAATCCAACAAAAAACAATGATTCTAGTTTTTATGAAGAGCGTATTTTTGATACTGTTGGCAAAAAATATTCTGAGGATTTAACTGCACTCCTGGATATTCTGTCTCACTATAAAATTAAAATACCTGCATTTAAATACTCGTACATTTTGAAATTACATATAAATGCGGGCGGGATGTATGACAATTTTATTTTAAGCAATGATAAAATGCCCGTGTTCAGAGCTTCCTTTAATAGAAATATTACTCCGACTCAGGTTATTTATTATAAATTTAAAAACAGCGAAATAGATAGTTCAATATATGAATTTCTCGGAATTGGGAAATTGAATAAACTATAAACCCGGCTATCATTAGTTTTTAACTAAGGATTCAAAGAAAGGCTATACTCAGCATGGAATTAACTCAACAAGTGTTGAAATAAACAAATTCAT
>JBDTAN010000182.1:0-6655 GCA_039924585.1 Chitinophagaceae bacterium
CAAAACTTTTATTTTCATGTATAAAATTTTTTGTAATTCTTTCATAGCTTCATTTTTGGCAGCTTATTTGAAGATAAAAACAGAGAGTACATAAATCAATTTTTCATTTTAAAAATTAAACACATGAATGCAGGAAAATTAATTGCAGGTATATTGGCTGGCGCAGCTGCTGGTGCAATATTGGGAATTTTATTTGCACCGGACAAAGGCGAAGAGACAAGAAGTAAAATTGCTTCTAAAAGTGCAGATATGAAAGATAAATTCAATGATTTCATTGATGGTCTTTGTGATAAATATGAAAGCATGAAAGATAATATCAGCGGCAGAATGGAAGCTTATGAAGAGGATGCTGATGATGCTGTACATGTATAATCGATTGAAAGAGCGATGAAAAAAAAGCTTATTTTAAATTCACAAGCGCAGAGTAAAATTGTGAATAAAGGTGAAGGACAATTGCCTGGGAACAGCGATGGTAAAGCTTCGCAAAAGAAAAAAGAAAAACCCATTGCAATAAATAAGAAAATAAGTTGAATTAAATATTGCGAAAATTATTCGAATAATTTATCAAGCTCCACCAGGTTCAAAGGTTTTTCAAGAATCCGGAAACTTGTAGAAGAGGTTTTTGGAACGTTGTATGCGCTTATCAGGTTAAGTTGAGTGTTAGGATATTTGGAAAGAATATAATTTGTCTTAATCCAGCCTGAACCATCGGGTAAATTATTATCCAGGAAAATATAATCGGGTCTTTCTTTCTCCAGTATCTTCATTCCATCTTCAATCGTATAAGAAACATATACCTGGTATTTTTTTTTAGTAAAATATTTTGTAAGGATCACACCCAGGTCTTCTTCATCGTCTATGATTAAAACTTTTTTCATTAAGATGTATTTAGATGATCACAGAAAAAACAATACCACAAATAAAATTGACTTAAAGAGAAAAAATAATTTTTATACAAAACAAAAATATGTGGAATTTATTTCTCAAAGTGTGGTAAAAGTTTATACATGTCTTTCACTGGCTTTTATTTTAAATACATTAAATCAAAGATTATGGCAGAAAATATAGTAACCGCTTTACAGGAAAAAATGGGCTTTGCACCCTTTGAAAAAATTGACCCGAATGAACCGCAGGGCAAAAGGGAATTGTGGCTTGGCAAAGATACCAATCACTTTACCCAGGTAGCATCCATAGCGGTGTTAGTTGGTATTTATGAAATTGGAACTAAGCCAGCAGGAGCGGCTGCCCTCATGCTTTCCGAGAATAGCGGAAATAGCCTGCCGATTATTTTTGCAGATAAAAGAGAGGAAGTCATTCGTGCAGTGAGCAAGTATGGCGACCAAAATCTGGATACAACTACTGATAAAATGGCTAGTATTGCTTCAACAGCAATTGCGCTGATAAAATCCTCCGTTGGTGAAAATGCGGATGATGATAAAGTGGCTGCTTTCATTGCTGCACAAAGGCATCATATACTTGTACATCTACCACCGGATTTGCATCTTGGGAATATCGTAAATGATAATTCTATTGATGATGAAACAAATAAAATGGAAGGACCTGTTTCGGCAATGGTACATTTTTTTGAAAGTTTGTTTGCAAAAAAACAATAGAAATTGATTGCTTCAAAAGAAGAAGTAACAGATTAATTTCAATGAACTTTTTCTTGTATCATAAAAAATTTAAGTTTTGAGCGTATCTATATTGTCCTCTTCAATAAAGATTAGCGAAACAAGTGAATGTTCTTCAAGTTGTTTTATGCGTTTTTAATTGCTTCAATTTTCTGCAATATGCCTTCATACGGAGTTAGAGATGGAGTTGTTGTTTTGATAGATATTAAACACAGCTACATAAGATAATATTATCTCTTTATATATTTTTGATTTACTCAATTTAAGAATAAAATAGTGCCAGTAAAAATTGCTTTTACAGGAAATTACGTATTTACTTTAAAATTAGATTAGGTTTGATCAGGCAAAACATAATAAACCGGTAAAATATATCCATACAATTATTAAATAAATGGAAGCTATAAAAAAAATTAAAGCAAATAAAAAATGGATCATTTTTTTTGCAGGCCTGGCAATTATTATAGTTGCAGGATTATTTTATTTCAAGGCGCGAAACCTGCAAGATTTTAACCCACTTATTAAAGAAAAACTCCAGGGAATAGTTACCAATGGTTCTGATGGTCTATACCAATTAACCTATGATTCTTTAAAATCTGATGTATATGGTGGCACAGTTATATTAAAAAATGTGCGCGTATTTCCTGATTCCGCGCGGCTTTTGCATTTGGATTCGATGCATATGAAACCTGCGGATGTGTTTGATTTTTCATTGACTACACTGGCGATTGATGGCCTCGATGTGACAGATTTTCTTTCTAATAAAAAAATTGATTTAAAGATCATTTATCTCAATAATCCCACATTGAAAATTTATCATGAGAAAAATGATTCACTGAAAACCAAAAAAGATACGGCCAGTGTGCAGACAGTTTACCAGCGTATTTCCACTTTATTAAATCGTTTTTCCGTGCAAAAACTGGCCATTAAAAACATGGAAGTCATTCATCACAATTATATAAGTGCAGATAAAGAGAGCACAACGCGGTTTGATAAAGTAAATATGCAATTTGAAGATTTGTTGATTGATTCGCTCACACAATATGATTCCACACGTTTTATGTATGCAAAAAATGCGGCTATTACTTTGGGCAAATTTAAATTGCCCACATCCGATAGTTTGTATATCATTAGCATGGATTCGATCTATATAAATGCTGCTAACAAAACTGTGGATATTGATACGCTAGCTTTCACACCCAGGGATGGAAAAGATGCTTTTGTTTCAAAAATGCCTTACCTTAAAGAGCGCTACACCGCTAGCTTTGAACATATTTCTTTACATGATATAGATTGGTGGGCCTTTGTATCGAATGATGGATTTGCTGCCAATGATATGATCTTAAAAAACGGTAAACTGGCAATCTATGCAGACAGAAACCTGGCGCCCTTTCCAAAATCGAAAGTGGGAAATTATCCGCAGCAAATGCTGATGAAAATAAATTTGCCTGTTTCTCTTGATTCAATAATTATCAGTAACCTGGATATGACTTATGAAGAAAACAATCCTGATTCAAAATTACCAGGCAAAATATTTTTTAATAATATCAACGGATATATTTCCAATATTAATAATACCCTTACAACTGCTGCCAGTCCGATAATGAAAATAAAAGCCAGCAGTGATTTGATGGATGCCGGAAAAATAAATGCTGAATTTTTATTTGATATGAATAAAACAAATTCGGGGGCATTTTCGGTAAGTGGTAATATGGGGGAAATGGATGCAAAAAAATTAGATCCGGTAACAGAACCTTTGGGTCTTTTTAAAATAGATAATGGAACTATCAAAAGCCTTTCATTTGATTTAAAGGGAAATGATAAAAGTTGTTCTGGTCAATTTAAATTTTTGTATGATGACTTACATATTATCATCCTTAAAAAAGGAAATGATAATGGAGAACAATCCAAAAAAGGGTTTTTATCTTTTATTGCCAACACATTTATTATTCGGAAATCGAACCCGGGAAATGATGGTGATGTGCGCACTGTTACAGCTTCCGCTACGCGCGATTCGCATAAATCTTTTTTTAATCTTATCTGGAAAACTTTGCTTGATGGATTTAAACAAACGGTCAAATAAAACTGAATTCTTCTTTTACCTGGTTATTTCTATTAAATCGAAATAATTTATAGTGAGGTTTCAGTGAGTACATCCAATTATTCCAGGAAATTTTTATCTTTTTTAAAAGATTTAAAGAAGGTTCATGATTAAAATCAAAATATTCTGCAGAACACATTTTTACACGCACCAATAAGAAATTCTTTGATTTAATCGAAGACATCCATTGTGGCACATCCACTAATTTATCCGCTTCCTGGTGAATTGTAGCAGTGCCCTCCACTTTGATTGAAAAATCTTTTCCTTTTCTGAAAAAATCCATTTTTACCGGGAAGTCGTTTTGCAATACCTCTTCACTTGCCCATGGCTGGTACATATAAAACCATAGATTACCGGTTTCGTCAGTTCGCGCAATATTAATTATAGAAGCCGGGTATCGAAAATGATTTCCATTACCCGGAAAAAATAACGCATTCCCAATTTCCTGAATTTTTTCATTTAGAAAAAAGAGATCGTTGTTTTGATCTTTTATCATAACACTTTGTTTAAAAAAAATATTTTCAATTCTTATACCAAAATGAAAATTTTAATGTTGATATATTCGATAAAAATTGAAAGAAAGTTTTTGCATTACAAAAAAAAACTGCCGCGTGGCAGTTTTTTAAAAAATCTAATGTTATCCTCACGATTTTTGTATCAGTCCTAAAATAAGTGATATAATTGCCAATACAATTAAAATATGTATTAGGCCAGTGGCACCATATACAAAAAATCCTAAAAGCCAACCAATCACAAGGACTACAGCGACGATATACAAGATACTTCTCATAAAAAATAAGTTTTTAATTAAAAAATGAATAAATGTGCTTACAGTTTTCTTACAAAGAAAATTTCCTGCCAAATGTTTTTCTAAGTACTTAAGTATATATTTTATAAATATTTATGTTTAAAACGGGTAATCTAATCTACAATTGGGGAAAAAAAGAAATACATCATAAAGTCTTAAAGGCAGAAAACACAAAAATCTATATCATGTATCAATACAGCATTTAGTATGAAGATTTGGCGTATTCTTTGTCTTAATTCTAAACGATTAAACAAACACTTTAAATTAAATTAATTAGTTATGAAAAAGATGATTTTGGCTTTTAGTATGTTGCTGGGAATTTATACCATCCAATCCTGCAACTCGGGTACATCTTCTGAAGATACCGTAGATAGTACAAAAGATGTGAATGATAGTATGGCAAAAGTATCCAAAGATACTACTACCATGAATACAATGACAGTAGATAAAGATGATGCAGATTTTGCAGTAGAAGCCGCAAATGGTGGAATGACTGAAATCGCTGCGAGCCAGCTTGCCGACAAAAATGCAGCTAGTCAAAAAGTGAAAGATTATGCAGCAATGATCATTAAAGACCATTCCGCAGCGAACGATAAATTAAAAGGATTTGCTGCTGGTAAAAATATTGCTTTACCACCTGCGCTAAGTGACAAATCTCAAAATGATGTAAATGACCTGGCGAAAAAAACCGGGAAAGATTTTGATAAAGCTTATATGAATATGATGGTTGATGATCACAATGATGCAATTAGTTTGTTTAAAAAGGAAGGTGATAATGGTAAGGATAGTGATTTGAAAAATTTTGCTATGACTACTTTACCTACACTTCAACAACACCTGGATAAAGCAAAGTCAATAAAAGATATGATGAAATAATTGGCACTCATTCTTTACTAAAAAGGGTACATGAAATTGAATGTGTACCCTTTTTATATGTACATTGAGGAAATTTTATAAAAGCCGTACGTTTATTTCTGTAATTATAATATGATGATGGAGAAAAAAAATAATCCGATGAGTGAAGAAAAAGAAGTGACAAAATCAAATGATGCTAAAATCGACCAGGATTTTCCGGGCTATCCAAATTTGCCTGCAACTAAAGAGATCATTAAGCCTGAAAATATAAAAGATGAAAAAGATGCCGGATTAAAATTGGATGATTCAATTCAAAATTCACAAAACAATACATATGGCGCCAAGAAAAATTCGGGCACGGATGAAATTCAATCAGATGGATCTGCAGGTGCATTTGGTGCTACTGAAAATGTAAAAGAAGATTCAGATTCAAATAATTTTATCAGAAAAAACAAGTGAATACATTTAAAACATTCAGTCAAGTCCCCCTGAAAAAAAATATTAATATTCTCGTGATCGATGATGACGAGGACGATTATATTTTGACCTGCAGCCAGATAAGTGGTATGGCAAATGGATTTGCCTGCTCGGTTTCATGGAGTTCAAATTACAAGCATGCACTGAATGAAATATGTAAGGCAACACATGATGTTTATTTTGTAGATTTTCGCCTGGGTGAAAAAACAGGTTTGGATCTCATAAATGAAGCCATTGGAAATGGATGTGAAGAACCCATGGTTTTGCTCACTGGCGTAGGTACGCAGGAAATTGATATCCTCGCCATGGAAGCAGGCGCGGTGGATTATTTAGTGAAATCTGAAATGACCCCGGAAAAACTGGAACGATCAATCCGATATGCACTCGGCCGCTACGAATTTATAAAAGCATTGAAAGTAAATGAACAAAAATTCCGGAACATTTTTGAGCGTTCAAAAGATAGCGTTTTTATTGGAGACAATGAATTGAATTTCAAAGATGTGAATGAGGCCACCAGTATCATTTTTGGTTATTCAAAAAAAGAATTTTTACAGCTTACATTATACGACATGATCTTTGATGAATCAGATAAAACATTGATTCGCGAATTGCTGGAGTCCAAAAAGGAAGTAACTGATATGGAAACTATCCTTTGTACAAAGAGTAAAGAAAAAATAAACTGCATTTTATCGATGACGGTGGAAAAAGACGACCGTGAAGGCACATATATACAAGGTATCCTGCATGATATCACTACTTTAAAAAATGCAGTTTATTTTTTCTTTA
>JBDTAN010000183.1:0-4122 GCA_039924585.1 Chitinophagaceae bacterium
GCTTCTGCCGGATAAAACTTTTTATAAGGTTCTATGGTGGTCACAATCGGTGCATTATATGCATGGCTCGTATCAAGTTCTTCTAAATAATATTCAGCTTTCTTTTTTTGTTCCGGGTTATGGTAAAAAATAGCGCTCCTGTATTGCGTACCTATATCATTTCCCTGGCGGTTCAGCGAAGTTGGATCATGCGTTTTCCAGAAAACAGCAAGCAATTCATCGTAACTGATCACAGCAGGATTATATAAAATTTCGCAAGCTTCCGCGTAGCCGGTATTTCCTTTGCAGACTTCTTCATAAGTTGGATTGTCTATCTGTCCGCCTGTATATCCGCTAACGACTTTTTCCACACCATTGAGACGTTGAAAAATTGCTTCCGTACACCAAAAACAACCTGTTCCAAAAGTAGCAGTATCAAATCCTGATTCGGTAGCTGCATAATTTTCATCTATCATGTTTGTTGTTGTTTGATTTTTATGCTCAGCACAGGAGAGGAGTGTGCAGGCGCCAATAAACCCCCACAAATAATTCAACATATTATTTGAGTTTAAAATCATCCATGCAATTACAGTTTTTTACCTTGCGAAAACAAGTTAATTAACATTTTTTGGTTTTAATCATGCATGCTTTAACAGTGTATTTAATAAAAAATTCAACTGCCAAACATTTGCGCAAAATGAAATATTCGCCAGCCTTATCTTTGTCCACTTAATTTTATTTTTACAGCACATGATTTTTTACCCGGATTCAGCATTACATCAACTGGAGTTTTCAGCTATCAAAGATTTGCTGAAAAATTATTGTCAAACAGAAACCGGCAAACAGCGTGCTGAAAATATTCGGGTGCATACGCGTAAAGATTATATTGACCTGGCTTTACAGCAAAGCCATGAATATAAAATGGGGATACAGCAATCCAGTTCATTTCCCTATTACACCTTACAACTTTCCTCTATTTTAAAATTACTGGGTATTGACGGAAGTGTTTTATCCGGTGAGGAATTTATGTCCGTATTTGCGTTGTGTGAGAATATGAAGAACATATTCCGCTGGTTTGATGCCGAACGGAAAACCATATACACAGGCCTTTTCGCGGTGATCGAACACATGCATTATGAAAAAGAAATTAATAAACGCATTGAAGAAGTGTTGGATGAAAATGGAGTTGTTAAAGATAGCGCCAGTGTTTTTTTACAAAAAACAAGAATGAGTTTATACCGCCGCCGCCAGGAATTGAGCCGGAGTTTTGATAAAGTAATTGCAAGGCTTCGCAAAGCCGGATATTCGGCGGATATTGAAGAAAGCTTTAGCAATGGCAGGAGGGTGGTTGCCGTTTTATCTGAATATAAAAGATCAGTGAAAGGTATCCTGCATGGTGAAAGTGATACAGGCAGGACAACATTTATAGAACCGGAAGAAACGGTGGAGATCAGTAACTCCATTTATTTATTGGAGCAGGAAGAACGCAAAGAAATCTTGCGCATTCTGCGCGCACTTACAACCAGCCTGCGTGTGTATGCACCTTTGTTGCAAATGTATAATAGTGCAATTGGCGAATATGATTTTATTCGTGCAAAAGCTTTGCTGGCAATTGATATGAATGCGCACTATCCACAAGTGTCAGAGAAAGCTTGTATTCATTTGATTGACGCCTATCATCCGTTACTTTATTTGTATAATAAAAATGCCGGGAAAACCACAATACCTGTTTCAATTTCTTTAGATGACAAGAAAAGGATTTTAATTATCAGCGGACCAAATGCAGGCGGCAAAACTGTAACAATGAAAACGATCGGGCTCAACCAGGTCATGATGCAAAGCGGTTTACTTGTGCCTGTTCAACCGGGTTCTGAGATGGGTATTTTCAAAAAATTATTTATTCATATCGGCGATACACAAAGTTTGCAATTTGAACTCAGCACCTATTCTTCTCACTTAATGCACATGAAATATTTTTTAGAAAATGCTGGAGGGAAAACGTTATTTTTTATAGATGAACTGGGCAGCGGAAGTGATCCGAATTTGGGTGGCTCTTTTGCTGAAGTTATTCTCGAAGAGCTCGCGCATAAACATGCTATTGGTGTAGTAACAACGCATTACCTGAATTTAAAGATCATGGCCAATAGAACGGAAGGATTGATCAATGGCGCAATGGCATTTGATGAAATTAACTTGCAGCCTTTATATCAACTCGCTATTGGTAAACCCGGGAGTTCCTATACGTTCGCGATAGCAGAACGCATCGGCCTTTCACGAAAACTGATAGATCGCGCAAGAACACTTGTGGATGAAAATCATTTCCGGCTGGATAAATTATTAAACCAGACAGAACAAGGCTTGCAGTTAATTGCTGCGGAGAAAAAAAAGTTGGAACATTCATTGAATGAAAACGCGGCGCTTAAAAAGAAAATGGAAATCATTGTAGATAAAGAACAGCATCGGCAAAAAGTAGATTTGCTCGCGCATCAAAATAAAATAACGCTTGATAAAATTGCTTATTTAAAAGATATGGAACTCCGGCTCAAACAAATTATTTTAGAATGGAAAAAAACAGACAATAAAGAAGAAGTTATTCAGCAAATAAAAAATTTACTTTTCAAAACAAAAGAAACTGCTCAAAATAAAAAGGCTGTTAAAAAAACTTTATCTGCTTATAAAGAACTGGATGGTGATATACAAATGGGTGCAACTGTGAAGATGAAAAAAAATCACCAGGTTGGAAAAGTTATTGAATTAAGAAATAAACGTGCGATCATTCAAGTGGGCGCTTTACCCTTGAATGTCTTACTCGAAGACCTCGTGTTGGTACAAAAAAAAGAATGACTTTGTAAATAAAATGTAAACCTTTAATTTTACAGCAGAAAGGCATATAACCCCGAACCCAATTAAACTAAGCCATTATGCCTAATTATAAAAGTGTACTTATAGTGGACGATGATAGCATCGCGCTAATGCTTTCTGAACGGCTGATTCACATTGCCGGTTTTGCAGAAAAATCCATAAGTTTTGATTCTGCTTTGAAAGCTTTGAAATGGATCACCGATAATTTTAAAGATAAGATCGTATTACCCGATATCATACTTGTAGATCTTCATATGCCGGAAATGGATGGCTTTACTTTTTTACAAAAAATTGAAGAAATGTTTAGCCCTGGTAATGCCCCCGACGTTTTTGTACTTTCGTCCACTGTTTATATTGATGACAAGAAAAAATTAAACCAATTTTCTTTTGTAAAAAAAATCATCATGAAACCGTTGACCATTGCAGACTTCGGAACAGGGGAAGAATCAACTCATCATAAGAATATTTACGCTCCTTTGTAAAATATTAAAAGCAATTTCTGCCATTAAGTTTTCTTTATCCAAAGTGGGATTTACTTCAGTGATTTCAAAACAACAAATTTTCCTGTTTTGCATAAATTTACTTACTAAATCTTCTGCTTCTCTTTCACGCAAACCATTGCTGACAGGTGTTCCCGTACCTTTTGAAATAGAACTGTCCAGGCTGTCCACATCAAAACTTATATATATATCCGTGCATTCACTCAGTGAACGAATGACCGCACGCACTACATTTTCCGGGCCTTTGCGGCGCACTTCCGCCGTTGTAATAACTTTGCAACCATATTTATCTATAATACTTTTTTCTTCTTTTTCGTAATCGCGCAACGCAATAAAAACAACATCTTCCGGTAAAACTTTTGGCGCGATCTTGCCGATATTTTTTAAATAATCCCATTGCTTTTTTGTCTCAGCATCTATATCATGCACTTTATTTTCTTTATTATCTTCATTGATCGCAGTTGCTAAAGGCATGCCATGCATATTGCCCGAAGGTGTTGTATAAGGTGTATGCAAATCTGAGTGGGCATCTATCCATATCACACCCAAACGACTTTTTGGTTTCGCCATTTTAATGCCCGCAATCACCGCGCCGGCGCTGCTATGATCGCCACTTAATACGACCGGGAAGAAATTGTTCTTCATCGTATCGCTGATAGATTTCGTAATCTTTTCATACATCGCCACCAGCCCTTTAATACGTTTTGCATAAGGTGAATCTATTGGTTCGTACAATATTTTATTTTCTGTGGGAATACTTTCTGATGGAAAATGAACAAAG
>JBDTAN010000184.1:0-7103 GCA_039924585.1 Chitinophagaceae bacterium
CTATCACATTTTTACCGTCTGACAATACAGAGATCACATCTACTACGTATTACCAGCCAAAGTTCACTGATATCGGTGACTTCCGCGTTTTCAATGTGTTGAATGTAAATATTAAAACGGGCAAAAAAATTTCTGTGAATATAAAATGGAATTATCAGTTTGATGCTGTGCCGGCGGGCAATACGCAAAAATATAACTATGATTTCAGTACGGGGATTGAATTGAAATTATAATTATTTTTTTAATAAATAACAGGGATGAAATTTTTCTCGTCATAGCTTTTCAAATGATAGCTATAACGCGAACTGGAAATTAATATCCATACAAATGTTTTAAAATCACTGAATATAATTTTTCCATTTTTCGATCAGCAATTGCATATCTTCCGGAATAGGCGCTTCAAAAAGCATTTCTTTTTTTGTAGTTGGATGAATAAAACCAAGCGTTTTTGCATGCAAAGCACAACGCGGGCAAATTTCAAAACAATTCTCTACGAATTGCTTATAACGTGCATATACAGTGCCTTTCAAAATTTTATCGCCACCATAATCTGCGTCATTAAAAAGGCTATGGCCGATATGCTGGAAGTGTACGCGGATCTGGTGTGTTCGGCCCGTTTCTAACGTGCATTGCACCAATGTTACGTAATGAAATTTATCAAGCACTTTATAATGTGTGATGGCAATTTTCCCAACTTCCTCTTCCAAGGGATAAGCATCAAATATTTTGCGGAAACGCTGATGCCGGGCAATTTTTGTAGTGATGGTGCCGGCTTCATTTTCCATATCACCCCAGGCTAAAGCGATATAATTCCGTGTAATGGTATGATCAAAAAATTGTTTGGCGAGATGTGCAGCTACTTCTCCTTTTTTTGCGATCACCAAAAGGCCTGTCGTATTTTTATCAATGCGGTGTACAAGTCCATAGCGTGGTAAACTGTCTTCATCCAATGTAGGATTTTGTTGTAATAAATGCCATGCGATACCATTTAAAAGTGTACCCGAATAATTCCCGACTCCGGGATGTACCACCATGTTGGCCGGTTTATTTACAACCATCAGGTCATCATCTTCATACACAATATTCAGGGGAATATTTTCCGCCTTTACTTCCAGAGATTCCGGTTGTGTATAACTCATCAATAGGACCTGATCACCCGGGCGTACCTTATAATTCGACTTCACTTTTTCCATATTCACTGTAAGGAAACCATCATTGATCGCCTGCTGAATTTTAGTGCGACTGGTTTTCTGCAATTGCGATTGCATCCACTTATCAATCCGCAATGGCTCCTGGCCGCCCGTCACTAAAAGTGATTTGCGCTCATAGATCGTTTCCCCATTTTCTGCTTCTACCAAATTTTCTTCTTCATGCATCATGTGTACAAAAATATGCTTTGCAAAAGAAGCAGCATTATTCATTATTTAAAAATCAAAAATACCTTCCCGTAGTTTTATCTTTGCAGCGAATGAAAAAAGTTTATTTCACAGACCTGGGATTGAAATCGTATAAAGAAGTTTGGGATTTGCAGGAAGCTGAACTCCAGGAAATTATCCGTCAAAAATCAGTGGAAGAAGAAACAGGCAATTTGCCTGTAAATTATTTATTTTTCACAGAACATCCGCCAGTTTATACACTTGGCCGCAATGGAAATGTAGCGCATGTGCTGATCTCAGGCGATGAACGCGTAGAAAAAGGCATTGAATATTTTCATACAAACCGTGGTGGTGATATTACTTTTCATGGTCCCGGTCAATTGGTTGGCTACCCTGTTTTTGACCTTGCCCAATTTAAAATGGATGTGGGATGGTATCTCCGGCAACTCGAAGAAGTAGTGATTCGTACACTAGGTGATTACGGAATTACCGGCGATCGGAGTAAAGGAGAAACGGGCGTGTGGCTTGATCCGGATATTCCGCTTAAAGCCAGGAAAATTTGTGCGATGGGTATTCGCTGCAGCCGTTGGGTGACAATGCATGGCCTTGCGTTGAATGTAAATACAAGCTTGCATTATTTTGATTTTATTATACCCTGTGGAATTCAAAATAAAAAAGTGGCTTCCATACAAAATGAACTTGGCTATGAAATAGATATGGCAGAAGTGAAAGAAAAAATGAAACACTATTTTGAAGAAGTGTTTGAGATAAAGCTGGAAAATAAATATTTAAATGGAGCTTGATTTTATTTAAAAATCTTTTTGCAGCAACACTTTATTTCGTTCTTTCAACGCATCGTTTTCGTATAATTGAAAATTGAACCAGCCGGCATGTATAAAATTTGTTTTATCAATGAGCAACTGTGTTTCCTTTACATGATTAATGGTAAATAATTTTTTCCCATCCGAATCAAAAAAAATAATCTTGAAATTTTTGACCTCAGCTTCAGGTAAATTTACCTGTACATAACCATTCGCATTTGTAAACACATATCTTGATGGAACCCATGTACTGCCCGGGTCAAAAAGCTTGAGTAATACTTCATCCTGGTTGATGGTAAAGAGGCTATCTCTCGTTTGCGTGATGATGGAATCGCGGAAATGTTTATAATCACTATAATTGTAAGTAGCCAGTGTTGTATCTTCAAAAAGGACAGTTATTATTTGTTTTTCATCCTGCATATCTGTAACCGGATCTGTGGCATAACCAGCACCGGCAATTTTCACCGGCGTAAAAAAGTAGGTACTGTTTCCCAATACGTAAAAAATCCTGTAATACAGTGTACTATTGGATTCCCGTTTATCAATAAATCCATTTTCGGGAAGTTCTGGTGAAGGCGTAGAAAAAACGGTGGTAAAAAATTTATTATCATAAGACCGCTGCACACTAAGTTGAATGCAACCATTTGCATAAGGGTTTTGCCAACTAATACGAATATTATTATTGCCCAGGTCTGTCACTGAAAAATCAGGCAGATAAGATTGAGCTTTTGAATTTTGGCCAAAAAGAAATAAAGAAAAAATTAGCAAAGAAAACTTATTCAACATGTCGGGAAATATTTTTCGGGCAAATATAGCTTGCACGATGTTATTAAAATTGTAAGGTATTTACCGGCAGCGATCTGTTGCCCTGCAACCCGCCGCTATGAATAAATAATATTTTGGAATTTTGCGGAAAGCAATTTATTTTTATGAATGTGTCCATGGCATAAAACGCTTTTGCTGTATACACAAAATCAAGCGGCAATAAATATTTGTTCCAAATTGTATTCATAAAATCAATAAGTGCGGCCGTACGTTTTGCATATCCACCAAAATGAAAATCATGCAGCAAAAGAATTGGTTGCTTTTTGTTTCTTTCCGGTAAGAGTTCACGGATCTTTTCTTCCAGCGAAAAATTATTTTTCATCACACTGAAGCCTATTACCTGTTGATGTTCCTGCGCACCCATAATTAGTCCGGCCATCATAGTGCCTGTACCTACTGCACAAATAATATAATTATATCTATCTGCATCCGGAATATTTTTAAATATTTCTGCAATGCCTGCTGCGCCGGGTTTCCCATAACCACCTTCTTCGATCCAAAAGAGTTCTTTAAAATTATTCTTCACCTTTTCTTTATCCCTATATTCCTGCCGCGATATAAAATGAAGACTCATACCATATTTCTTTGCATCATTCAAAGTTGGGCTGTACAATACTGGTTCTTCTCCGCGAATAATTCCAGTGCACGGTATGCCGGCTTCCTTGCAGGCAAATGCGCAAGCGACAATGTGGTTAGAGTAGGCACCTCCGAAAGTGCCGATACCACTCGCTTTAGAAGTGATTGCTTCCTGGAGATACAATTTTAATTTAAAATATTTGTTGCCACTAATGACCGGATGAACCAAATCCAAGCGCAAAACATCCACTGCTATTTTGCTTTGGGAAAAATAAGCTTCCGGATTTAATGACTGAACAATTATATTATTGAATACCATATAGCGTTATAAAGAGATTAACGAATTTAACGAGGAAGGATTGATTGAAAATAATTAATTTTGCAGGAAATTTTTGAAAAAATGACGCAACCAACATTGGTGATCTTAGCGGCAGGAATGGCAAGCAGGTATGGTAGTATGAAGCAAACACAATCTTTTGGACCTTCAGGTGAAACGATTATGGATTATTCTATTTATGATGCGATACATGCAGGGTTTAAAAAAGTGGTGTTTATCATACGCGAAGATTTTGCAGAAAAATTCAAAGCAGTTTTTGAACCCAAACTCAAAGGAAAAATAGAAACAGATTATGTATACCAACATCTAAATTCTTTTACCGATAATCATGCATTTCATCCGGATCGAAAAAAACCCTGGGGCACAGCTCACGCTGTGCTATGCACCAAAGGTGTAGTGAATGAACCGTTCGCGGTGATCAATGCAGATGATTTTTATGGTAAAGATGCTTTTGAAAAAGCATATCATTTTTTAATGAACCGCTGTAATGCAAGCCGCATGGCAGTAATCGGTTATGAACTGGAAAATACATTGAGTGAACATGGAAGTGTAAGCCGTGGCGTTTTGGGTGTGAATGAGAAAAATGAAATGGCAGGAATTGATGAGCGTTTAAAAATCTACCGCCAGGGAAATGATATCGTGTTTGAAGAAAAAAGCGGGCATCATGTTTTGCCTGCCGGCACAAAAGTGAGCATGAACTTTTTCTGCTTCGGGCCTGAATACATTCAACTTTGCGATACTGAATTTAAAACCTTTATGCAGGAGCATGGACAGGAATTGAAATCAGAATTTCTCGTGCCAAAAATCGCAGATATTTTTATTAAATCGGGTAAAGGTGTAATCGAAGTTATTCCCACAACATCCAAATGGTTTGGTGTAACTTATAAAGAAGATGCGCCGGTGGTTCAGGAAAGCCTGGATAAATTGATTAAAGCAGGCGTGTATCCGGAGAATTTGTGGACTGGCAAAAATGGTTAATGAACTCGAAAGGGGAAACAAGAAATATTTACTACGGCTTCGGCTTCGCTCAGCCGCCAAGATTCCAGTTAGTTTAAACAATTTCTTCATTCCAATTTTTTTAAAGCTTTAAAAGAAAGATCCATTGCATCGAATGTTATTTTTGTTTTCAAAGTGAAATGCCACCACTCTGTTTCCAAAGGTGTAAATCCATATTTTTCCATCAAGGCATTTAAGTATTCCCTGTTTTGTAAAATGTCTTTTGGAAAATCAATAAAAGATTGATGCGCTGAATCTGTAAAATTATCAAAACCCGTTCCCATATTTAATTCTTCCTGTGTTTTTAAATGCACGATCGTGAGATCCACTGCGATTCCGCGGTTATGATTACTGGCTTTAGAAGGGTTTCCCACATAACGTTCATCATGAATTAATTCCCAAAATTTTTGGGTGACCGAATATGGCCTGTATGCATCAAATATTTTCAAACCCAGGCCTTGTGAATTCAATTCCTGTTGCAATTTATACAGGGAATCTGCCGCGGGCTTTCTTAAAAATGTAAAATCTGTGTTTGCAGGATACATACGGCGATGCATGAAATTATTTGTAGTTGCATAACGTAAATCCAAAATAATCCCGGGGATCATTTTATCCAGTTGTATCATTTTTTGATGCTCATCTTGCTCGATTATTTTTAAGTAATTATCTTCACGCCCGATCACGGGAATGCCATATAGGTTCTTCGGCACATTTATTGTCGATTGTGCAGCCGCGAAATTTGTACTTAAAAACAATGTACTAATAAGAAGATATATAATTATTTTAAACATAAAAGCTTTTGCAGGTAAATGAAAATACAAAATACCAACGAATGGCGAGACTTTTCTTAATTGCTTTTTTCATATTTATTTCATTGAATGTATTTGCCCAAAAAACAGATACAACTGCACGCAAGAGTGCGGACACTGTTTTGCAAAAAACGAAAGACTCTGCGATGAATGCTGTTGCTGATCCAGGTAAGCCGCCCATTTCAAGTATCAGAAATCCCAAGATTGTTTACGGTATTGCCAGCTTTTATAGCCGTAGCCTGGATGGCTCGAAAACCGCTACCGGCGAGACTTTTCGCCAAACTGGTATGACAGCGGCGAGTAATTTCTTTAAATTAAATACCTGGGTGCGTGTTACAAATTTGCGCAGTGGAAAAAGTATTATCGTGCGTATCAATGACCGTATGCATCCAAGTATGGCAAAAAAAGGCAGGGTAGTGGATCTTTCACGAAATGGCGCAACGATCCTTGACTTTATCGTGAAGGGACTGATCAAAGTGAAAATGGAAGAAGTCTCCAAAGGAACGCGGGAATAATATTACATTTTTTCTGGTACTCGAATGCCCATTAAATGCATGCCTTTGCGGATAATATTGGCAGTGATGGAAGATATTTTCAAACGCAATAATTTTTTCTCATCATTCTCTGCATTTGCAATGGAATGTTCTGCATAAAAGGAATTATATGTCCTTGCGATATTGAAAATATATATTGCCAATTTCGAAGGATCCAATGTATCTGCAGCTTCCTGGATTGTGGCAGGAAAATGTTCCGCCTGGATGATGAGGGATTTCTCTAAAATTTCCAGTGGCTGATTGACTTTCAATTCATCTCCCGGCGCTTCCTGCTTGCGCAAAATGCTGGAAATACGTGCGTATGTATATTGTATAAATGGCCCGGTAAAACCATGAAAATCTATACTTTCTTCCGGGTTGAAAACCATTCTTTTTTTCGGATCAATGCGCAGAAGAAAAAATTTCAAAGCACCCATGCCAATGGTTTCATATAATGTTTTTAATTCATCCTCATCAAAGCCGCTAACTTTTCCAAGTTCCTCTGTATTTTGCTGCGAAATCTCTTCCATTTTTTCAATAATATCATCCGCATCTACAACAGTTCCTTCGCGGCTTTTCATTTTCCCGGATGGCAATTCCACCATACCATAACTCAAATGATAAATTCCATCCGATGAAGGCAAGCCTAATTTCTCGCAAATCAGTTTCAGCACTTTAAAATGATAATCCTGTTCGTTGCCCACTACATAAATACTTTGCTCATATCCATACTCCTCGTATTTATGCACGGCCAGGCCAATGTCCTGCGTGATATACACAGCAGTGCCATCTTTTCTTTGTACAATTTTTTCATCCAATCCATCCGGCCG
>JBDTAN010000185.1:0-5236 GCA_039924585.1 Chitinophagaceae bacterium
ATAAATATTTACTTTGATTGGTGCCAACAAGCAATGCATTGCTCATTTGGTACAGGTACAAAAAAATAATTCCCCAAATCCGGATTTGTAAAAATCCAATCGCCATCGAAATATTCTCGGAATTATGAAGAGAAGATTTTAAAATAATAGGGGAGAAGAAGATCGTAAATAATATACTGAATACGGAAAGTATTACAGTCATCAAAATCCCCTGGTTAAATAATAAGCCAATCGCTGAAATTTTATTTTCACCCGAACGGCGGGAAATTAAAACCTGTAAACCATTGCTCAGGCCAAAACCAATCACCGCAAAAAATAAATAATAAACACCTGTTATACCAGCCACTGCGAGCGGTTGTTCGCCCAATTTGCCCAGGAAAATATTGTTGGTAATAAAATTTGCCTGCGGCACCAATATGGAAGCCGCAATGGGCATAGCCATTTGGAATACCTGGCGATTGGTAACTTTTAATTGTAAATGACTGGAATGATTTTTGTCCATAACGGGGCGCAAAACTACAATTCCGTTAAGCATTTATCAAAACTGGAATAAACGGGCGTAATTTAGTATCATTGCATTCATATAAAATATTTATGGTTCAGAAAACATTTGGCATTTATAGTGCGGATTTGAGTAAAGGAAAATTATTTATTGAACTGGGAAAAAATCATCTTGCGGCCTGGACAAAGGAAGTAGAAACAGCCAAAATTCTTTCACTGGAATTATTCCAGTTTACGAATTTGGATGCTGAATATTTTACCACATCCTGGCAGGAAATTCAATTGCTTTCCAAATTATTGATTGAAAACACGCCGCTCATAATTTTGGAAAATGAAGATTGCTCTTTGATCCCGGAAGATTTGCTGAATGAAGACCAGTTGAAAAAAGAGTTTTCATTGATGCATAATGGCCCTGTAGAAAAATTGCATATAGAACGCGTGCCTGCTGCTGAAATGGTTTTGGTAAATGATGTACATATAGATGCACTTACCGAAATTCAAAAAACATTTCCGACCGCTTTTGCAAAACATAAATATGCAGAAATCCTGCGACAGATGAAATCACAGGAAGAAGAGAATCTTATAAAAATTTATTTCTATACTTCTTATTTTATTGCAGTGGTTTTTAAAGAACATCAATTGCAATTGATCCGGCATTTCAATTTTCAAACGCCGGAAGATGCGCTCTATTATATCTTACTTGCCTGCAAGCAGTCTGGGCTTCCACAAACCACGCCTGTAGAGGCTTCTGGCATGATTGATACCGATTCGCCTTTGTACAAAACATTGTACCGATACCTCGAAGGATTTCGTTTGGAAACACCACTATCTTCCATATTTGAGACAACTGGTTTCAGTGAATTTCCTTTGCATTATTTTTCTGTATTTTGCAATGACTAAATATGCGTATTATTTCAGGTAAATATGGAGGGAGAAAAATTTTGACACCTTCCCAAATGCCTTTTACCAGGCCTACAACTGATTTTGCTAAAGAAGGATTGTTTAATATTTTACAAAACAGGGTAGCATTGGAAGACATTAAAACGCTTGATCTGTTTGGTGGTACAGGAAGTATTTCTCTCGAGCTCGCATCGCGTGGTGCTGCTTCATTAGATATTGTGGAAAAGGATAATCACATGATTGCATCCATTAAAAAAAATATCGAAAACCTCGGCATCGAAAATATGCATATCTATAAAATGGGTGTATTTGAGTTTTTGGAAAATGCAACGGATAAATATGATATCATTTTCGCCGGCCCGCCTTATGCCTTAAAAGAAATTGATCTATTGCCTGAAAAAATTTTGCAAAAAAAAATATTGACAACTGGAGGACTTTTTATTTTGGAACATACGCCCAGGAATGATTACGCCAATTTTCCAACTTTTAGTTTTCAACGTAATTATGGCACAACTATTTTCTCCTTTTTTGAAGCACCTGAATGATGCAAAAAATAAAAATCATAAAGCCTGTTTTTATTTCCGGTATCGGCACAGGTATTGGTAAAACGGTTGTTGCTGCAATCGTCACAGAAGCATTGAATGGAATATATTGGAAACCTGTACAGGCAGGCAGTTCAGAAGAAACAGACAGTGAATGGGTTCAAAAAATTTTAAGTAATCCTGCCCGTGTAGCGCAAGAATCATACAAATTGAAAATGCCAGCTTCACCACATCTGGCTGCACGCAAAGAAAATTTGGAAATAAGCCTTGATATTATTGAAGCGGCGTATAAAGAAATTACAAAAACAAATAACTGTCCTGTAATTATCGAAGGTGCGGGTGGATTATTAGCACCATTAAATGATTATGAATTCAGCATAGACCTGGCAAAAAAATTGAAAGCAACAATGATATTGGTAAGTTGTAATTATCTCGGAAGCATTAATCATTCTTTAATGACAGCGAAGATTTGTACAGCAAAAAAAATCCCTGTTGCGGGCTGGATATTTAATAAACATTATCTTCACTATGAAGACGAGATAGCTGCCTGGAGTGGATTTGATATTATTGCGAAAATTCCGGAACAAAAAAATATTACGAATAAATTTATCAGGGAGCAGGCGAATGCATTGAGAGAAAAATTGATTTCCAGGTTATGACAAAAAAAGAATTAAGAAAAATATTCACTGAGAAACGTAGCCGTTTATCCGATACAGAAAAATCCAAATTGGATGATTTATTATTGATTCAATTTCAAAAATTACAGCTTCCGGATATTCAATATTTATTTACATATTATCCGTTGGCTTTGAAACATGAACCAGAAACGGAACTAGTAACCCGCTACCTGCAATTTTTATTTCCACTTTTGCAAATAGCAATTCCACAGACTGATTTTAAAACCGGGGAAATGAAAGCCATGCTGGTGAATGATGATACCATTTATGCATTAAATCACTACGGAATTTATGAGCCGGAAAATGGTGTTGAATTAGATCCTTTACTGATTGACCTCATCATTGTACCTTTGCTTGCGTTTGATCAATCAGGCTTACGGGTAGGTTATGGTAAAGGCTTTTATGATCGATACCTGGCTCGTTGTAATGAGCATATAGTAACTGTCGGTTTGAGTTATTTTGAACCTGTTGAAAAAATAGAAGATACAAATCCATTTGACGTACCTTTAAAATATTGCATCACTCCACAAAGGTTGTATGAATTTTAATGCCATTTTTTTTAAAACATTCCGTTTAATATTATTACCTGTCTCCATCATTTATGGCCTGGTTATTTATGCCAGGAATTATTTGTATGACAAAAAAATATTGCGTGCTGTAAAATTTAATTTCCCGATCATCTGTGTTGGAAATTTGGTAATGGGAGGAACTGGAAAATCGACCATGGTTGAGTTTCTCATTGAATTTCTCCGGCATGAAATGAATGTGGCCACATTATCCCGCGGTTATAAAAGAAGGACAAAAGGCTATATCCTGGCCTCGGAAAAAACGAGTGCTTTGGAGATCGGTGATGAGCCTATGCAATTTCATGTAAAATATCCGGGGATATCTGTCGCTGTATGCGAAGACAGGCTGGTGGCTGTGCCACAAATTTTACAAGATTGCCCAGCCACGAATGTGATTGTACTCGATGATGCTTTTCAGCACCGCGCAATTGATGCCGGGCTGAATATTTTATTAACGCAATATGGTGATTTATACACGCATGATTTTTTTCTTCCGAGTGGTGATTTGCGTGATGAGAAAGCATCTGCAAAAAGAGCAAATATCATCGTTGTAACAAAATGCCCGGCAAACATAACTATAGAAGAAAAAAAATCTATAGAAAAAGATTTACGTTTAGAGGATAAACAAACTATTTATTTTACCACACTTGAGCATGGTGTGCCATATCATATTCTTACAAAAGCAGAAAAGCTTTTGTCTCTTGAGGAAGAAGTATTACTGGTTTGCGGTATTGCAAATCCGGAACCTTTAAAAAAATATTTGGAAGAAAATACGGCTGCTTTTTACCAGTTACATTTTTCTGATCATCATATTTACAGCATAGATGATCTGAAAGGAATTTCTAAAAAATTTGAACAAATGCAAAGCCGTCAAAAATTTATTTTGACAACAGAGAAAGATGCTGTTCGACTAATTAAATTTGAAAACACTTTGATAGATTTACCTTTCTATGTGTTACCTGTGCGTAACAGGTTTTTGTTTGATGAAGAAGAAAAATTTAAATTCGTAATTAAACAATATATCCATAGTTACTAAAATCAACAAGACATGCCTCATAAGAAAAAAAAGAACACGCATAAAAATCACCAGGAAACTTTCCTGCAGGGAAGACTGGATGTAGCCCGTTCAGGTGTTGGTTATGTGGTGATCGCAGATAAATCTGGTGATGTACTGGTTCGGAATGGAGATTTTAATACGGCGCTGCATGGGGATTTTGTGAAAGTTAACGTAACAAAATCCAATGGCATATCCGGCAGAAAAGAAGGTAAAATTTCATCCGTCTTGGAGCGAAAGCAAATGGAATTTTCTGGTACCGTGCAAGTGAAAAAAAATATAGCTTTTTTTATCCCGGCTTCAGATAAACAACAACAGGATTTTTTTATTCCGCCGGAAAACCTTCATGGTGCAAAAGATGGAGATAAGGTGATCGCGAAATTTATTCAATGGGATAGAAAAGATCGTAATCCTGTTGGCGAAATTACTGCTATTTTGAAAGATGAAGATGCGAATGAAATTGCCATGCAGCAGATCATAATTGAAAATGGTTTTTCCATACAATTTCCAGCTGCCGTAATTCACGAAGCAGATACAATTAAAAATATTATTTCCCCGAAAGAAATTAAAAACAGGAAAGATTGCCGCGAGTTGCTCACATTTACAATTGATCCTGCAGATGCAAAAGATTTTGATGACGCAATTTCAATTCACCGGAATGAAAATGGGCATCTTGAAATCGGCGTTCATATTGCAGATGTAAGTCATTATATACATCCTGGTTCCGCAATGGATACGGAAGGTTATTCCCGTGCAACTTCCGTGTATTTGCCGGATAGAGTAGACCCGATGTTGCCGGAAAAAATATCCAATGAACTTTGTTCATTACGTCCGAATGAAGATAAACTGACTTTCTCTGTAATTTTTGAAATCAATAAAGAAGCGCAGGTTAAGAAATACTGGATCGGGAAAACAGTGATACATTCCAATCACCGTTTTACCTATGAAGAAGTGCAGGCTACGATTGATCAAAAAGATGGATTGCATGTAGATGAA
>JBDTAN010000186.1:0-3391 GCA_039924585.1 Chitinophagaceae bacterium
CAAATATGTGCTGCCTGAAAAAACAATTGATGAAGTAAGTGAAGACGTGCAAAACTGGGCCATCCAGCGGAAAGAAGAAATAGAAACGCTGCGGCACAATGAAGTTTTCCGAAAGGAATTTTTACAAAACCTGGCGCATGAATTTAAAACGCCCATTTTTGCCATACAAGGCTCATTGGACACATTGCTCGATGGCGCAATGAATGATGAAATGGCGGGAAAAAAGTTTTTGGAAAATGCTTCACGTAATACCAGCCGTATGGTAAACCTGGTACGTGACCTGGACGAAATTTCAAAGCTGGAAAGTGGCCGCCTTCCTGTGAATAAAGAAATATTTGTTATCCAGGATCTTATCAAAGAAGTGTTTGAAGCAATGCCTTTAAGAGGTTTCCCGGGGGATATTTCTTATAGCATAAAAAAAGGTTGTGAAACGGCTATCCAGGTTTTTGCAGATAAAGAAAAAATTTTCCAGGTGATCAGCAATCTCGTTGAAAACGCAACGCGTTATGGAAATGCAGGCGGACATGTAATTGCGAGTGTATATAAAACTGATGCTGCACATGTTTTAATTGAGATCAGTGACAATGGAATTGGTATTTCCGAAAAACATTTACCGAGATTATTCGAACGTTTTTACCGCACGGACCGCGGCCGCAGCCGCAATAACGGGGGCACCGGCCTGGGGTTGGCAATTTGTAAACATATCATTGAAGCCCATGGCCAAAGCATTCATGCAAGAAGTACAGAAGGTGTGGGAACGACGATCGGTTTTACGCTGGATGCGAAGAAGGAGTGATGTTTTTTGTTTGTTGTTTGGGGTTTGGGTTTTGTTATTAGTGTAACCGAAACCCTTTCGTTTTAAAATAATTTGAATGATGAAGTTTATATAAAAAGAATTCATTTTTATTCATTGTTTTTTTCAACAAATAAAAATGAGTTATAAAACTTCAAATCGTAAATGAGAAAATAAAATTCTGAACCGAAAATTTAAAATCTTAAATCTTAATTCCCCACAACTTAAATCAACTCACTTTTCCCGCAGCCGCATAGATCTTTTTCTTTTTCCAGTCGTACCATTTTATAGGCGCCGTTTTTTTCATAAGTGTATCAATGCCACGCATGCCCAAAATATTCCAGAGGCCCTTTAATTTTAAACCAATAGAAGGATTCAATGCGCGCAGACTCATGGCAAAACCACTTTCCAAATATTCCATGTGATGCCAGTATCCACCGGGCATAAACAAGGTATCACCGGGTTCCAGGGTAATATCATATCCATTTGCATATTCTAAAGCTGGAAATTCATGCAGGTCAATTTTGCTTTCTGCTGCATCATAATAATGGCTAAAATCTGCAATGCTTAAAACTTCAAAAGGCTTGCGGTATAATTTATGTTGTTCACCATTTGGGAAAAGCAACACTCTTTTTTTACCCATAAATTGTGTATGCAAAATAGGACTGAGGTCAATATCAAAATGCATGTGCGTGATTGAACCCTGTCCGCCGACAAACAACATCGGCGCGCGTTTTACAAAACCTTTCATCAAATGTTCTGGCCAGGTAAAATCTTTGGACAACTGTGGTGCGTGATTAAAAATATTAAATAAGAAAATGCGCCAGGCCGCCGGACCTTTGCGGATCATATCAATATATTCCCCAAAGGTTGTATAATTATCCGCTTTATTTACAGGCGTATATGCATCGCTCTTTACATTATTATAAATGCCTACTTCTTTATGACCGGCAACGCTCTTTAAATAATCCCATTCCCATTTTTTAAAAGCTGTCCATTCATGCGCCAATGATTTGATTACTACCGGAATCTGCGGTTTATAATATTTATTTTTAAAATCTTCGGGTGAAATATTTTCAACAACATCAACCGGTTTTAATTGCATACGTTTTGATTTACTTCAAAATTATTTTTGAATTTTTGTAAAGTATCCGCGAAAATTTTTGAATTTGTAAAAGGATAAAATTATTTTTAACCAAAATCTATTCTTTAAATTTTCATTGCTGCAAAACTATTCAAAAAATGCTGATTTCCTTACATCCCGACAACCCAAATCCGCGCGACCTGAAAATCATTACAGAATGCCTGGGTGATGGAGGTATAATTATTTATCCGACTGATACCATTTATGGACTGGGCTGTGATATTTTTCACCATAAAGCCGTGGAAAAAATTTACCGGGTAAAAAAAATGCAACCTGAAAAATCCTCATTGAGCTTTGTCTGCAGTAGCCTGAGTGATTTGAGTAAATATGCTAAAAGTATTTCCACACCTTTATACCGGATTTTAAAAAGTCATCTTCCCGGACCGTACACATTTATATTACCGGCCAGTAAAGAAGTGCCGAAAATTTTAAAAAGTAAACGAAATACGATTGGCCTGCGCGTACCGGCAAATCCTATAACGCTTGCTATCATTGAAGCACAGGGAAATCCGTTACTCTCCACTTCATTGCCCGGCGAAGATGTGGAAGATTATACCGATCCGGATATCATCTATGAAAATTTTAAAAATGACGTGGATATCGTTATAAGCGGTGGCATTGGCGGCATCATCCCTTCCACCGTAATTGATTGCACGAAAGAACCCTATGAAATAATCAGAATGGGCGCGGGGAAATGGGAAGAAGGTTTATAAAAAATCAGCAAATAACTTTATCGCCGGATGAGTAAATCATTGTTTTGGGGGAAATATTAAAACTCATGCGATGATATTTGCATAAATCATGTAATTCAATGCTGTTGCGGTGTTCACGCGTACCATAACCCTTATTGCTTTTCCAGTTATAGTGCGGAAATTCTTCGTGTAGCTTCATCATATAATCATCGCGGTAGGTTTTTGCCAAAATACTTGCAGCCGCAATGCTGGCATATTTTCCATCGCCTTCAATAATGCAATAATGCGGTTTTTCTTTATAAGCATTAAACCGGTTTCCATCTATCAATAAAACTTCCGGTATTACTTGCAGCGCATCCAATGCAAGATGCATGGCTTTAATGGATGCCTGCAAAATATTGATGACATCAATTTCGGCATTATGCACGCAGGCCACGGCATAACTGATAGCGCGTTCTTCAATATAAGGCCTTAATTCATTGCGCACTGTTTCAGAAACTTGTTTACTGTCATTCAATTGCGGGTGAAAAAAATTCCGGGGTAAAATCACTGCTGCTGCAAATACAGGCCCGGCATAACAACCACGCCCCGCTTCATCACAACCAGCTTCAATAAATTTCCGGGAATAATATTTTTTCAGCATAATTATTTTTTCATCGCCAAAGGCGAAAATATAACCTTTTAAAAATTTTTAAAATTAATATCCAAATACCTTTGCACAAAAAATGCAGGATATGGTTTCAGCATGCCGGAAAAATAAAA
>JBDTAN010000187.1:0-3095 GCA_039924585.1 Chitinophagaceae bacterium
TAATCATATTTTGTTTTCAAAAAATCAAATAAAGTAGCCATTTGATCGCGCATTAATAATTCCGTCGGATTAGGCGGCACAGGGCCGGAAGTGATCACATCAAAAGATGTTTCACCTTTATAATTTGTAATAATATTTTCTATTGGTACATTTTTTACCAGGTAATCTGTCAGGCCAAATGTTGGATTAATTTTTAAATATTCATCCACGCGTGGCTTGCGCAAATCAATATCCATGAGCAACACTTTGGCTTGTGTCGCAGCGAGACTATTCGCTAAATTAATCGCTGTAAAACTTTTTCCTTCACCACTGATAAAAGAAGTGACGAGGATAGTTTGATTTTTATTTTGCGAAGAAAAAAATTGCAGGTTTGCGCGAATCAATCTTAATTGTTCGGCAATGATCGAACGGCTGCGGTAAGGAATAAGCACGTTCGATAATTTTTTTGAAAAAGAAATTTCACCGAGGATAGGAACCTGTGTATTATTTTCAATTTCACTGCGTTCACTGATCTTATTATAGAAAAAGTCTTTAAGTAAAAGTATAACGATCGGCACCAGCAAGCCAATAAAGAAAGCAAAATATTTTGCCTGGGAGGATTTTGGCAAAACGATTCCCTGGTCATACGCACTATCCACTACCCTGCTGTTATTGATATTGGACACAAGGGAAATTTCTGTCTCTTCTTTTTTCTGTAAAAGATATAAGTATAATTGTTCCTTGACGCCAATTTGTCTTTTCATTTTCAGTAATTGCCGTTCTTTTTCCGGCAGGGATAAAATCAATGCATCAAAACCAGATTTAAGCGAATTGGCCTGTGCTATTTTAGCATCTATACCTGAGCGGGTATTGGCAATATTTTTTAAAATATTTTCTTTCAACTGGTTCAAATCATTTCTCGACCTGCCCAGTATAGGATCTTTTTCTGTGGATATTTTTTGTTGCTGCTGGTAATCCAAAACTGATTGATTGTATTGTGCAATCATGGCACTTAGAGTTGGTTCCTGTAAACCATTATTTGCGGGGATAATATCGGTATTAGATTTTGCCGTCCGGATATATTTATCAAGGGAATTTAAGATCTGCAACTGCCCCATTTGATCGATCCGGTCTTTGTCATAATCCTCCGCGCGCGAGAGGTAGGTACCACCGGCGGCATCAATATCCGGTACATTATTATTTTTTTTATATGCTTCGGATATAAGCTCCAGGTCATCCAGTTCTTTGGACACAGAATCCACACGATCTGTAAGGAAGGAACTTGTTTTATTGCCCACAATATTTTTATCCGTAACACCGGCTGTATTAAATGCTTCAATCAATTTATTGATTATATCCCGTGCACGTTCCGGCACTTCATCCAGCATGGATATCTCAATGATGCCACCCATTTCATGCATTTTAACTACGACAATAGAGCCACGCAAAGCCATTCCAACTGCAGTTCGGTTTTGCAAGGACAATAAATAACCATCGGGATCTGCTTTAACTTCATCATTTCTTTTAAAGACAAAATGATACGTGCCTAACTGAAAAGTGTCACCAAAATTGTGATAGATTTTTTGCCCGTTTTGAAGAATAGAAAATCGTTTACCTTCTATAAAAACATTGTAGGAGCCTGTAGTAGCGGCCAATGTATCTTCACTGATTATCTGAATGGAAAATGGCCGGTGTTGGCCATACAATGTAGAAGAAGTGATACGGGCATTCGTAAATAATTTTACCTGCAGGTTTAATGAATCCACAATGCCGGAAACAATACTGACCGATTGCATGATGTCTATCTGGTTCTGCACTTCCTTGCTACCCGGCATTACACCGAGTTCACGCAACACATTATAATCCGGTGAAGATTCCTCATCATCTTTGATCAACACATAGGCAGATACTTTATGCATCTTGGGAGTATATCTCAGGTAAAGCGTAACGACTGTATAAGAAATGAGCAGGGAGAGGATAATCCAGGGTGAAAAATAAAGCATTCGGAAAAGGAATTTTTTAATATCAAATTCCTTTGATGAATTATGGGCAACTTCCACATTTTCGTTTTCTGTCACGGGGTAGCTCATGCTTATTTTTTAATAAAAACCAGTAAAATTGTTAGAATACTTACAATAGAAGTAAAGATTGTAAAATTGCGGGTAAAATTTTCCGTATTTAATTTTATACTTACCGGTTCAATATAAAGAATATCATTGGTGTGCAAATAAAAATTGGGTGAATTTAATATACTGCTATCAAGGAGATTAACAGTCAATACAGAACGTTTCCCATTATCATCACGGATAATCTTTACCTGGTCACGTTTCGCATACTGCGTCATATCACCGCCCCGGGCAATGGCTTCGAAAATATTTACTTTTTCTTTGGTTGCTGAAAAATAGCCGGGCGCTTTTATTTCACCAAGCATGGCATAATTAAAATCACCGAATTTTACAGAGACGATCGGGTCGAGTAAATATTCTTTGTAGGCATTGGTGATTGTATCCCGCGCTGCTTCTCTCGTGAGGCCTGCCATATGCAAACTTCCGATTTTTGGCAATTCGATATTACCATCAATATCCACAACTGTGGTAATACCACCGGCACCACCACCATAATATTGGTTGATATACTGAACCGTTTTATCATTTTCACCACCTACCAATATTTGCATCATATCATTCACCTGCAATATCGGTCGTGGTGCTTCCAATGTTTTTAATGCCAGGGAAACTGAATCGGGCAGGTTATTGAAGTAAGTTATACTTTTTGTTTGTATGCAGCCCTGCAAAAAAATGGACCCCACAATGCAATTAGTAATGACAAGCAGTACACCTGCAAATTTTTTCACCATAATATTGGACGAGTTGGTATGCTTCAGGTACAAATGTATTTAATTCAACGTTGAAAATACGTAAATAATTATTAAGCAATAAAAGGAATTTAAAACCTGCTTCAAATATATCTCTGCTCACTTTCCATATATATTTTTCTTATATAAGATTTAGGACAAAAAGATCTATAAAAAATCAGTTGTGGAGACGATGTTTTTTAATCTAACAGATAAAAGATAAAAGATAGGAGATTAAAACTACAATGAAGAGTAGAAGTTT